>RGAX01000049.1 GCA_009919985.1 Opitutaceae bacterium | reverse complement strand
TGCCCGACTTTTACTGGACTGCCGAGACTGACATGGCATGTATGAAAGCGTGCGTTGGTCAAGTGCTTGCTTACGAGTGACTGGCCATGCGAAGGACTCGATAGATCCAGGAAGATCAGGGAGAACGCGTTTCATTGCCGCCAGAACTTCGCGTGTGATTTCGTCGAGTTTGAAACTGCTGGGAATGCGCGGTTTGGGATTTGGTCCTTGCTTTCCAAATGGAAGTCGATTCTCTTTATCAAAGTTCCATGTGTCACCAGTGGGCTTAGCACTTTTGCCAGAACCCTCCATGAGATAACCGGTCTTGCGACGCTGCTCGCGATAAAAGAATTCCATGGTGAGAGAGTTGCGACCCTTCGCCCATGCCGCAAATTCTTCCCCAGTTGTGAAGAAATGTTCGTCGGGCATAATGCGAAGCGGGATGCCGGTGGAATCGCGGACGCGCTCGAGCATCGCCATCACACGCCACTCACCTGGGTGCGTGCAAACAATCTCCGATGGTTTGAGCGCGGCGCAAGCGCGAGCTATCTCCGTCTCGAACGCACCAGTATTCTTGGGATCATCAAGTGTGATGTAGTTGACACGGATCTTTTGCTCAATCAACTCGGCGGCGAAGTGGCGCATCGCCGAGAGAAATAGAGTGGTCCGCTGCATGTGGCTGGGGACATATTGAGATTCGTTGGCAACTTCCATCATCAAAACAGTGTCGTCAGGTGCAAGCGAGCGAATGACCGCAGCGTCGAGATCGAGTTGGTCGCCGAGCTGGAACCCGCCACGCCCTGAGGCTGGGCCGCGACCGAGCGAGGTCGCAGCACAGGCCGAAGGAGAACGTGGGTGAGCAGCCATGACGGTTTATAAATCGCGGAGCGAGGCGCGCACGCCGGAGATGACGCGTTCGCACTCGGCGTGAGAATTAAAGATGTGCGTCGAGACGCGCACCGCTTCGAGTTTCTGCTCCGTGATAGGTCTGCAGCGGAGCTGATGCGATTTTAGCAGGTAGGTAAAAAATTTGGCAGCGTCGGCGCGCGGATGAGAAAACGTCGTCATCGAGGAACGGAGTTCATCATGCCGTGGGGTGTGCATAATAATGCCGTCGATACGGGAAATTTCCTCGAATAGCCGCGTGGCGAGTTCGCGGCCGTGGGCGGCGATGCGCGCGATGCCGATGCGTTCTTGAAACTGCACCGCTTCGGCGAGGCCGACGATGAGGCCAGCGTTGCGCGTGCCGTATTCGTGGCGCAGGGCGCCGGGTGCGTATTTGAGTTCGCCGGGCAAGTAGGGCAACTCGGCGGCGTGGGCGCCAGTGAGCGGCACAGTGACATCCGCGGTACGATCGTGGCGCAGATAGAGCAGGCCGGTCTCATGCGGACCACCGAGCCATTTGTGGCCGCTGAGCGCGAACGAATCGCAGCCGATGGCGGCAAAGTTCACAGGAATCATGCCAACGGATTGGGCGCCATCGATGTGGAACCAAATGCCACGTGCCGCGGCGAAGGCGGCAATCTCGCGCACGGGCATCACGAGTCCGGTGGTGCACGTGATGTGGCTGACTTGGATCACGCGCGTGCGCGGAGTCACGAGTTCGCTGATGCGAGCGAGGTTGGCGGCGGGGCTGGCGTTATCGGGGACGAAGATTTTCACCTTCACGCCGCGCAGGTTGGCTTGGTTATACCAGGTGAAGGAGCCACCGGGGTGCGCATGGGATTCAAAGATAACCTCGTCGCCTTCGCGCAGTTTGAGACCGGCGGCGATGATGGACGTGGCTTCGGTGGCGTTGCGCGTGAAACAAATTTCGTGGGGCTTCACGCCGGTGTAGCGCGCGAGCGTCTCGCGGGCCGGCTCGATCAAAGCGTAACCGGTTTCAGAATGCTCCTGGAGCTGGAGCATGGTGGAGAAAACTTTGTCGAGCACCGGCTGCGGCGTGGGTCCGAGACCGCCGACGTTGAGGTAAGTCGGGTTATCAAGCAGAGGAAACTGGGCGCGGACGGCGCGCCAGTAGGCTTCAGCGTTGCCCGTCGGAAACGGCGGGAGCGGAGCCGTCGCGGTTTTGCCCGTCGCGGCGGCGCGAGCGGGCGAGCTGAGTGCGAGCGCACCGAGCGCGCCGACCCCGAAATTTTGGAGAAAGGAGCGGCGGTCGGTGTTCATGCGATGGATTGAAATGTGAGTGTGTGGTCGAGGTGGAGTTCCGCGCCGGCCGCGAGCTCGAGGTTCTGGTCAAATTGAACCGGTAGAGCCGCGAGAGGATAATTGCGACGCACAAACCACGGGAGCGGGCCGGGGTTATTTTCGAAACGGATTTTCACGCGGTTAAGCGTGCCGTCGAGTTGACCGTGCCATTCCATCCAACGGGCCGAGGCGCCGTGGACGGCGGGAATACCATCGAGGCCGCCTTCGGCGGTGACTTTAATCGTCGGGTCAAGGTGATCGTCGAGGAGCTCGCGGGCACCACGGAATTGGAGGCCGTTGTAGTGCGAGCCGGCGAGGCCACCGTGCGAATGCGGGTTGCCGAGAGAGAGAGCGCGGCCGCTGACATTGGTGAGATGACTGCGCCATTGGAGCGACCAAGCTTGAGCGGCTTCGTCGACATTAAGGACGAGCGTGCGCGTCTCGCGGAAAAGCGTCTCATTGAGGCGGCGCCAAGCGAGGGTGTGCGCGAGTGTAGCGGTAGTACCGGAGGCTTCGAGGCGCGTCCACTCGAGGTGGTTTTGCGAGCCGTGATCGTCGCGCCATTTGTAACCGTCGCCGCGGAGACATGTGGGGCCACCCCAGAAGTTGGCGCCGGATACGTTGTTTAGTGTGAAGCTGAGCGCGTGGTGCCACGGGTGATCGTTGGGGCGGAAGTTAGTGAGCGTGTCGCCGGCAAGCGTGTTAACGGGGTGCGCGTAGGGGCGCGGGGATTCGTTGGCCGCAGTCGTTGGAATGTAGACGTAGCGCAACAAAACGCCTCCGCCGCAGTGGACGGTGACGGCGGAGCCGGGAGAGTGGTCGAGGCGGAGCGTTTTCATGAGCGATCAGCGAGGGTGAAGGTTTCTTTGAAATTGCCACCGGAGAATCGGCGCGTCGTAGCGGATGCGTCGGGGGCGATGACCGTGAGGTCGAGGCCGGCGGGGGCGTTGATCTTGAGCGTGAATTGGCCGGAGTGAATCTGCCAGGCAACTTCGATGGGGCCATGCGGCGTGCAGATGCTACCTGCGGCGTGGGTGAGTCCACAAAGATGCGGTTGAATGGTGACGCGGGCGAAACCGGGCGCGGTCGGAGTGACGCCTAAGATGCGTTGGAGAAACTCGAGCGCGGGATGCGCCGACCACGCGTGACAAAGCGAGCGCCAGTAGGAGTTTTCCTCTACGAAGGTCGTGAGACCGTAATCAAGCGATTCGTGCCACGGGCCGAGGTAGGTTGGCATGCGGTCGTAGAGTCCGGCGCGCACGAGGGCGGTAAAAATAAAGTGCCAGCAAAAGAATGAGCCGGGAGCGAGTTTCGCATCGAGCGGGAAACGCTCAAAGATGCGCTTGATCTCACGCGGGCCGGCGAGTCCGGCGATGATCGCCCAAGCGTTGCCGTATTGGGAGACTTCGGGTCCTCCGGGGCGGTCGAAATAAAGCCCCTCAGTTTCACTCCAAGTAAGCGCGTGCAAAGCGGGACGCAGGCGAGCGGCTTCGGCTTCGAGTCCGGTGATTTCAGCAACGTTGCGCTCGGCGTCGGCAAGACGCAGAAGCTCGGCCATCTCGGCGAGACCTTGGATGTATTGCGCGCTCAAGATCGTCGTGGGACCGGCATCGGCACCCGGCACGACGCCACGCGGCCACCAGGGACACCAGTCAGTAATGTTCCAGAAGGGCAACTTGGCAGGCAGGCCACTCGCGTCGGTGTGGCGGCGATACCAATCGAGAACAGCGCGGGCGCCGGGCAGCAAATCGCGTACGGTGGCGACGTCGCCGGAGCACATGACGTAGTCGCGGATATTGGTGATCCAGTGCAACGACCAGGTGGGGATAATCTGCACGAGCCGTGACGGGTAACGGCTCTGCGTGAGTCCGTCGGAGAGCCGCGACCAATCGAAGTGATACAGCGCTTGTTTACTGAGCCGGTAATCACCAGTTGCGAGCATCGCGATCTTCGAGGTGATCATCGTATCCCCGGCATATTGCATCTGCTCATAGTGCGGGCAGTCCTCAAAGGTCTCGTGTGAGCACAACCGCATCGTTTCCAAACTCGCCGTCCATACGCGATCGAGTCGCGCATCGGAGGAGGCAAACGTCGAGGAGATGCGATATGGATAAGCGGTGAAACGTTGCGTGCAGGCGTGCACGGTGAGAGGCGCGTCGCCGACCTTGATGCGCAAGCCGACGTAGCGGTAGGCACGCCAATGCAGCGGTTCAAAGCGCTCAGGCGCGGCAGTCGTGCCGTTACCGGAGGGCTCCCAAATATCACACCAGCCGGTAATCTTGCCGCGGCGGTCAAAGGTCCAACCGGTGTTCTCGTCGGCGAAATGCGATGCGAGATTGGCGAGCGGTTGTTTCTTACCGAGCAAGATCGCGCCGGGCGTTTCCCAAGGCAGTCGTAACGCCTCGGCGTAGGTCAAGCGCACGTTCGCGCCCGCTCCGCCAGAAATCACCAATTGCGGAAACGCAGAGGTGAGTTTCGTGTGATCCAAAATCAGATCCACCTCCTTGCCTGCGGGCAAGGTCACCGGCCGGCCTTGCGTGATCATCGCCAGCCAATCCGGCGAAGCGTCGCGTCCGCCCGGCACGAAGACGTCGCTAAAAAGATCCATGCGTTCTTCCTCGAGCATCGGAATCATCCGCGGCACCAAGCCGTAGGGGCTCGTCGGATCGCGGCGATTCTCCAAAAGCTCTGCTTTAAAGAGCACATGCGCCGCCGCCCAACTGAAGTCGTCGAATTCGGGCAGGTTCCACCCTGTCGGCAATAAGCGTGAGACCCGATGTTCGAAATAGCCGAGATAACCTTCGAAAGTCGTGTTTTCGTTTTGGAACCGGTGCGCCGTGTCGACGGCCACTCTCCACGAGGAATCCGTGCGGAGGTCGTGCAGGACTTGGCCGGCGCCATCCCGCAACGCACCCTCGAGCACCCAACCACCTGTATACGTCATGATGGAGCACGGGGCACCGAGCAACGCCGGCCGATGCGCCACCCGCGACATGTCCTGCACGAGCGCGGCGAGCACATTGCGCCCCGCTCGCAGGAGCGGTTTAAGGTCAAATGTCTCGTAAAAATGATGATTTACATCGCCCTTAGCCGGACCGCGCCCGACCAACACGCCGTTACAATAGAACAAATAGCGGCTATCACCGGAGACGTGGACCGTCAGCGCCGCCGCGGCTAAATCCTTAATTTCAAAGCTCCGGCGAAACAACCGCACTTGGTAATGCGATGGCGTCGAGGCGTCAGGCGCCGGCGCTCCGTGCGAGCCTTCGGCGGACCAAATCCAAGTGGCGGAATCAATAAACGGTTTCATGTGGCGAGCAACAAATAGATAAAAGCGGGCTGAAAGTGCTGGGGTAAGGGATTAAACTAGAGAAAAGGATCAGCAGACCCACAGAAAATCGCCCAAAAATGAGGTGCTTTCAACTAGCAACGCAGCCTGAGTTAAGTGCAAGGCTCGTTTCAGAATGTTCTAGTCATTTTTCAGATTTCAATCAGTATTTTCTATGAAATTTCAAAATGACGCTTTCAAACGCCCCTAAGTCACCTCGTCTGATTCAATGCGCCTCTCCGTGGTCCATGCACGACTGGCCCTCAAAACGCCGTGAGTGGTCGCTCGAGCAAAAGCTAGATGCGATTGACGCCGCCGGTTTCGACGGGGTCTGCGCTTATGTGACGCCCGAGCTTAAAGCGGGCGCGGATCAACGTGGCTTGGTGCTGATGAGCGGCTTTGATTGCGGGGATTTGGCCGTGGCCAAACCACGGCTAGAGGCCCAGAAAAAACTAGGGGTTCATTTCATTAACATACAGCTACTTAATCATGATACACCGCCAGAAAAAGCTGCGGCCATGGCGGTCCGCTTGATCAAACTTTCTCAGTCCCTGGAACTCGGCGTCCACATCGAAGTCCACCGTGATACAGCGACGGAAACACCAGAAAAATTCAGCGAAATCTCTCGTATCTACAAGAAAACCACGCGCCAGATCATGCCCGTCACCTGGGACCACTCGCATTTCGCAATCTCTAAGCACGTAATGCCCAAAGACTATTCCAGCCGACTGCTCGCCTGGCCAGAATCGATCCAGCATTCTCAAATGTTTCACCTGCGTCCATTTAACAGCCAACATTGCCAGGTACCGGTAACGGATGGTCACGGGAAACCCACCCCTGAATTCCGCGATTACCTAGCCTTCGTCGAAGACCTTTTCACTCTTTGGCTCAAAGGACCGCGCCCTGGCAACACGCTCTGGACCTGCCCCGAATTAGGGATGAGCCACGGATATCACGTGAGCACCCATCCCCACCCGTGGCCCGACGCCATGGCCGCGCGCAAAGCCTACGCCGGCGCCTGGCGCCGCGCCCTCAAACGCGCCGCTTAAATCGTCCTTAAGCCTTCATTTCGCGCACCCAACACACCTAGGCTCAGCAACAAAAATCCTTGACCAAACCTCGAGATTTCAGTGAATTCTTTCTGAAACTTTCAGGTTACCTCGCATGCCCCCCCTGCTTATAGCTGACATTGCCCGTAAGGCTAAGGTCTCGCCCGCAACTGTATCGCGCGTGATCAACCAGCCCCACTTGGTCGCGCCCGATCGGCTCGAGCGCGAAAATCGCTGTCTGGTTCGTCGGCGCAAAGAAAAATTCTAGTTTTAATTGGTTCCAAGATCAGCTGTTGCAGACTCAGCATTCCAATGATCGCCAACGTCTTGAACTCAGCGTCTTGTTCACCGACACGCCCGATGACCTCCCCCGCGCTTTGGCGGAGCGCCAAGTTGACGGCGTGATCATCCAAGGCATGGAGCCTTCCCCAGCCTGCCTCGCCAAACTCGGCGACTTGCCCAACGTATGGTTCATGACCCGGCGTTCGCAGACCTACGCCGGCGACTTTGTCGAACCTGACAACGACGCCAACGGTCGCATGGCCGCAAACTACCTTCACCTGCACGGCCACAAATCCCTCGCCGTGATCGCCGCCGACTCAGGTTACAGCGCCGTGGGCTGGCGCGTTAAGGCCTTTGTGGAGCAAGCTAAGGAGCTCGGCCTCACCGTCCACAGTATCCTTGGTAAGACCAAGCCCGTTAACTTCCTAGAGATCGTACCCGTCCACGAAGAAAGCGACGCGCTCGCCAAACGATTCTGCCAAATCGGCCCCCGCCCGACCGGTATATACATCCCAGTCGATCATTTCTGCGGCTCGCTCTTCCGCTCGCTCAGGCTGGCTGGACTAAAATCTGAACGCGATTTCGAAGCCATTTTAGGCAATTACAATCCTGTCATATACCACAATCTCGATCACCTGCCCCCAGCGCTTGACATCAACCTCCCTACGCTCGTGCGCAAGGTCGTTGATCACCTCGTCTGGCGCATCGATAACCCTAAGATCATAGGCCGTATAGGCATAACCGTAGCCCCAAGCCTGGTGGTCGCCACCAGCCAAAATAGCCAAATGATTGCGTAAGGGCTTCTTTTTTTTCTCGCTCTGAATCAATAATTCCTCATTTTTTCCGATCCTTTGACAGCGCTCAATCGCTGAGAAAAGACCGGCAAACGACCAACCCCCACACAATAAGAATGAAATCAGAAACCAGCACCGCACCCAGGGCCAAGAAATACTTGGTTTCCTGTTTGGCCGCGTTGATGGCTGTCTCGGCCCCCATGGGCTTTGCAGCTGACAACGACGCCTTGAAGAAACTCCAAGACGAAAACGCCGCCCTTCGCAAGCGCCTCGCCGCGCTAGAAGGCAGCTCCACCCAGGCCGCCGCTCCGGCCGCCTCCGCTCCCGCCGGCATGGCGGCTAAAGCCCCATCTCTGAAAGCCGATGAAGGCGTGCAGACGATGTCCGCGTTCGAAATTAAATCGGACAAGGATCAAGGCTACCTCCGCACCAACTCGGTGACGGCGACCCGTATCAACATGGCGATCCAAAACATCCCGATCTCCGTGTCGGTCATGTCGAAGGACTTCCTTGATGATTCGAACATTCGTTCGATCACCGACATCCTCCGTTACTCCTCCTCTGGCTCTGGCGACAATCGCTTCGCGATGGCTCGTCCGTCCAACTCGGCGACCCCACAAGGTGCGTTCACGCTCCGCGGCTTCCCGATCAACTCGCTGCTGCGTAACGGCGTCTCCCGATACATCGGCTACAACGTGAACAACGTTGACCGCGTTGAAATCGTGAAGGGCCCGGCCTCCGTGTTCTTCGGCGCGGGTTACCCCGGCGGCGTTATCAACTATATCACCAAGCAACCCGTCTTCGGCAAAATCCCAACGACTCTCAGCTATACCGTAGGTGATAATAACGTGAACCGTGTGCTGCTGGATAACAACACCCAGCTCTCCAAGAAAGCCGCGATGCGCATCGTCGGCTCTTGGGAAAACAGCAGCGGCGCCCGCAACTTCGAATACAACAAGACGAACAGCCTAACGGCCAACATCTCGTTCATTCCCTTCGACAGCGGTAAGGTCAAGCTGACCGCCGAAGTCGAAGCCTACGACTCGAAGTTCAACACCAATCAATGGGATTGGATCTACCCAGACGGCTGGTTCCAAGCCTACTCCGCCCCAAGCGCGGCTCTCATCTCCGCCGCTGGTCTATCGGCCAATGCCGACCCAGTCGCCGCTTACCGCGCCCGCATCTTTGCGGCCCCAGGCAATTACATGGTGGACGTGCGTAACGCCGCCGGCAATCAAGCCCTGCCTCTTTACACCAAAATCACTGACGGTGCTTATTACACCGACAAGAGCGGCCAACGCATCCACGATAAAGGCTTCAACTGGACCAATCGTGGTTCTTACTCCAAGCAGCATGTCGACACCGCGACCTTCACGGTCGAGGCCGCTCCAACTAGCTGGATGGACGCACGCTACGTTCTCACCAACGAAAACGGCGTGTTCGACAATAAAGAAGGTTACATTCAGCCCAACGCTGACGGTCGTACCTTCAACGCCCAAGCTGCCGTTAACTCCTCCGGTTACTACCGCAAGGTGCAGAATCATCAGTTCGACTTGATCTTCAAAGCCACCAAATTTGGCGTGAAGAATACCCTCCTGGTCGGCGGCGTGTTCATCGAGCAGATGCAGCAATACAATGCCGTTGCCCCCAACGGTATCAGCTACGCCCAAGTCCCCGGCGCCACGAACCCATTGGGTAACCCTGGCGTCCTTCCTGATGGCACGGGTGGCTCTTTGGCCAAGCTCGTTTCCACCGGTGACGTTCCAGTAAACCAAGTTATTCGTGACCGCTTCGGCGTCATCAAGACCGTCCAACAAGTCTTCACGCAATGGGACCCAGGTGCGGAAATCGCCCCCGATGTTAACCGCATCATCCTGTTCGATCGTACCGCGATGGACGGCTACAAAACCCAAGACCAATCCGGCTACATGAACTACAACGGTTCTATGCTAGATGACCGCCTCAACGTGCTCGCCGGCGTCCGTCGCGAAATGCACCGCGACAGCGGCCAATACCTTACGGCCAACTTCCCTTGGGTCTCAAATCCTCCCTACGCTTTCGCGGATCCAAAGACTTGGGATCCTGGCTTCTATAACTACTCGCCCTCATACGCCGGTGGTTACGACCAGTTCTACCGTACGGCTGGCACCTCCTACATGGGCGGTCTGTCCTACCAAATCAAAAAAGACGTGAACATCTTCACGTCCTACTCGAAGACGTTCCGTATTAACTTCGGTAACGCCGGTGGTATCGGTACGATCGACGTTCCTTACATCTGGAACGCGGCCCGCACCTACCTGGCCACCCAAGGCAAGAACTCCTTTAGCTACGACGGTAAAACGATCGCTTCAGAAGCTGATCTCGGCGCCGCTCTCTCGGCCAATGGTGCGCTCACCAAGGTCCCGAACGAAACCGGCACGAATCTCGAGTTCGGTGTTAAGACCAGCCTCTGGGATAACAAGCTCGTGAGCACCTTCTCAGTGTTCCGCGCCGAGCGTTCTAACCAACGCTATGACGACAGCGCCAAGCAGCTCGCCGAACCCCTCAACTATGGTAACAACTTGGGAATCTTCGGACCTGCCGGCACCGTCGGCCCTGATGGCGTCGTTCGCGCCAACAGCCGCGTGCTGCGCTGGCGCACGACCGGTCTAAAGAACCGGATCGAAGGTGCTGATTTCGAGGCCGTCTACTCCCCAGCTCGTAACCTCCAAGTGGTGGTTAACGGCGCTTGGATGTGGACCGCTAAGACCCTCATCGAGCCCACCAAGCCCAAGCCCGGCACCACGGCCTTCAATGCGCTGTCCGCCGCTGGTAAGATCGACAACGAGATCTTCTACAACGCTCGTATCGAGAACGTACCAGAATACCGCCTCAACACGAACGCCAAGTACACGTTCACCAACGGCTCACTCGCTGGCCTCGCGGTCGGTGGCGCAGCCCGCTACTCCTCCGAGACGGTCATCGCGCGTAATCGCGATTGGAATCCTCTCGCGGGCGGCATGATGGCCGGTAACTTCTTGGTGTTCGACTCCACGGTGTCGTATCCTTGGGAAGTCCTCGGCTACAAGATCAACTCAAGCCTCGGCATCTACAACTTGCTCGACGAAAAATACTTCGAAGGCACGTTTGTCGCTTCGCCGCGCCGCACCTGGTTGTTGACCACCACGCTGAAGTTCTAATCAGCCGTTCGCTGCAGCGAACTTATCTCCCAAGGGCGGCGACCTCACGGTCGCCGCCCTTTTTTGTCTAGTCATCAGAGCTTCAGTAACACGATTCCAAACCATTAAATGACTAGCCAAGGCAAGGAGCTCTCAGGCGTTAATCATAACGTAAAAACTACTCCTTATTTCATGGCTCGCGCGTGGCTGCAAATAGAGCACAATAGATTTTCACCCTTGGGGCAGGAAACTAATCGTGCTTCGCTTCGTCTGTAACATTGGTTAGCCGAGTTCGCATTTATTACCCCTCCCCTTTTTTAAATACTATGAAAACCTGCCTCATCCGTTTTTTAGCCGCCGGCTTCCTGGCCGCGCTCGTTGGTTGTAACACCAGCACCTTCGAGAGCCGCATCAAAGAAAATCAGTCTGAGTTCACGAAACTGCCTGAGATTGACCAGCAAATCATTCGCAACGGTTTCATTAAGATCGGCTACACGCCAGGGCTTGTTTACATCGCACTTGAGAAACCAGAACGCAAAATACCTGGGGCGACGGCCAATGAAGAGACCTGGGTTTATCACAATTTTTATTCTAGTGACGGATCTAGTCTGACTCCTGCGCAAAAGATTAAGACAAATTACGCAGGTGCTTCGGGCTCGGGTTCGGGCTCTGCGCCGGTGGCCGGTGGCAAGCCTAACAACAACACCTTCAGTGTTGTACCAGATTTAGCTCAGGAAAACATCAAAGCGGAATCTATGATTAAGGTGCACGTAAAGTTTGTGGACGGCAAAGTTGCTTCCATCGATATCATGCGGCCCAACTAATCTAGGCGTTAGTTTACATTCCTAATTAAAGAGGAGTGTGCACAGCGGACATTAATAAGCCCCAAGAGCTGCTCAGGTGATTTTGGGGCTGACTCCAATTACCGCTAACCGGAGCATACCGTTCCCCCACTGAAACGAGCCTCGGCACATCATTTCGCCTCGAACTGCCCACCACCCCGGAGTTGGGCTAGACGCTTAGTCCATGGCCTGTGTGCTCAGGTTAAGGATTATTCCGGATTCTACGGCGACGCCTCTTATCTCTGGATGCGGTGGCTCGTTTTGCGCGCGGTCGGATTCGTGTTTATTGTTATTTTTCTGGGGATACTAGATGAAGCCCAATCTCTAATTGGTCCGCGCGGTCTGATTCCGCTTTCCTGGTTTCTCGAAAAAAATAAAGAGGCCTTTCCTGGTTTTCTTCAGGCCTTTATTCGTGCTCCGGGATTATTTTGGCTGTGCACAAGCGCTAGCATGATCACCACGATAGGCGCACTCGGGCTAGTGAGCGCCAGCGCTTTGGTGTTGAACCTCTGGCCAAGAGTAACCCTTAGCATCTGCTGGTTAAGCTTACTCTCCTTTGTTACGGCTTGGGGCATTTTCTCGGGCTCACAAGTCGACCAATTGATGCTTGAGACTGCGCTGCTATGCATCCCGTTTGCTCCAAATGGCATACGCCCCGGCCTCGGTGAAAATAGCCCGCCTCGAGCGATCGCGGTATTCATGATGCGCTGGCTGTTGTTCCGCGTGATGTTCGAGAATGGGATCGTCAAACTCCTATCGGGTGAACCGCGTTGGCTTAATTTCACGGCCATGGACGTACTCTACGAAACGAGCCCTCTGCCGACGGTTTTGGGCTATCATCTGCACCAAATGCCGCACGCGTTTCACGTCTTTGAGGTTCTGTTCACATTCGCGGCCGAGCTCGGCGCACCCCTCCTCGCCGTCTTTGGCGGCCGCAGGGGGCGCTGGATCGCATTCTTCACGTGGACTATTTTCCAGCTAGGAATACACCTCACCAATAATTTTGGCTGGCTCAATACCGCCTCCCTCGGCATCGGGCTGCTCTTAATCGACGACCAGATGTTAGCCGGCATAGCTCGTAGATTTTCCCTGAGACGTCTCCACGTCGCCTTCTCTCCTGCGATTGTCACCCCCGACGCACTCTCGGTCACCGCACGACGTGCGTTGAACAGCGCGCTATGGTTACATTTTTCTCTAACAATTTATTTTTTCGTCGTCCTGTGCCGCGTACCCACCGATAAAGCCCCGCTCAAGTGGCTACAACCCCTGCGAACCTTTATCGAACCACTCCGTAGCTCTAACGCATATACGCTCTACGCCACCCTCCTGCCTGCCCACTACGGTGTAGAATTTCTCGGCTCCAATGACGGCGGCACCACCTGGCGCACCTACGAGTACCGCTACTTGCCCCAGCGAGAAGATCGGATGAGTCCTTTCCTAGCACCTCGCTACGCACGCTTAGAACAAACCCTACAAATCGAAGCCACCCGGGACACCCCTTCACCTCTATATAAAGTCGTCGCCAGCCATATTCTACAAGGTGACATAGCCATAATCGGACTCTTTAAATCCAATCCATTCCCTGACCGTCCACCTCGTCTGCTGCGCCTTCCGGGTTACAAATACAATTTTACCGATTACAACTTGTATCAACAGACCGGCCGATTCTGGAGCAAGTCGTACGAGGGTGATTATCACCCTATGATGGCGCTCAACGCCCAGGGCCAAATCGAGTCTGCCGAAACGCCTGCTGACCATATTAGGCTTTTCGCGGAAAACGGCCACGCTTCCGCTCAAAACCAACTCGCCGACATGTATGCCAACGGTAACGGCGTCGCTCGAGATCGCGCGAAGTCTCTAACTTGGTACCGCGCCGCTGCGTTCCAAGGCTTCACGCCTGCTCAATTTACACTTGGCCTCATCTACGCCGAAGGTGATGGCGTTCCGAAGGATGAAATCGAAGCATTTGTATGGTTCGAACTAGCCGCCCGCGCTGGCGACGTTGAAGCTGCAAGAAACCGCACGATCGCACGCAGCCACATCGGCCCAATCGATATCGCAACTGCCCAAGCCAAAATCGAATCCTTAAGCCGAGCGATCACAGCCCGAACTAAAAAGCCCTGATCTTGGCGCCGCCTCAGGAAACTGGAGCCAACGTCTCCGCCACCGGTGTCCGATAGGCCTTCAACGCCGGCACCGCGCCGCCCAATGCACAGAGCGCTGTCATCACCAAAGGACACACCCAAAGCACCGCGTGACCGGAGGTCACATTCAAGACGACGCCCGTCTGCGCACGGATCACTTCGGCCACGCCCGCCAGTAACGCGAAATAAATCCCAAATCCAGCCGCCGCGCCGAGCACCCCGATGCAAGCCGCCTCGGCCACGACCGCACCGAAAATCATCCGCCGCCGCGCACCGAGCGCTCGCAAGATAGCCAGATCTCGCTGCCGAGCGCTCATCGAATTATAAATACTCGCCAAAACCGAACCCGCGGCGACTAACGCAACGAGATAAGCCACGAGCGCCAATACGCGATCAAACCACGAAATTTTCCCAAAAAGTTCCGTCATGATCGCGCCCACCGGGTACGCCAGCGTCATCCGGTTGCCCTGCTTGTTGATCATCATATCGAGCATGAACCCAGCCGTCGCCGCGCGCAGCTGGATCAACACCGCACTCACATCCGTCGCCGCCTTAGGATCGTGTCCACTCATCGTCTGCACGCCCTTAATTGGAATCCACACGACTTTATCCGCCGGCGTATTCGTCGGTGCCAGAATTCCGGTCACCGTAAAAACTTCGGCGTGCTGATTTTTCTCATCGAAGGCCAGTCCGTGAAAGGGATTAAACGTATCGCCCACTTTCAGCCCAAGACGCTCGGCCGCGAAGCTTCCCGCAACGGCCTCGCGTGAAGCATCAGCGAATATCTTTCCTCCACCGCTCAGCGCATATTTTTTTCCCGTCGCATATTCTACATTCGTAAATAGCTCCGGCACCGTGCCCACAATCCGATAGCCGCGCAGGTTATCGCCCACCGCGATCGGAATCGCCGTCTTAACCGCCGGATGCTTCCGGATAAACTCATAGTCAGCCCAAGCCAAATTTCCGGGCGAGGCTTCGAGATGGAAAATTCCATTCAAAACGAGCTGCAACTTCGACCCGCGCGCGCCCAGCACCGCATCAAACGCCGTCGAGGTCGAAACAAACGCCGCCTGCGCCTGCGTCTTCACCATCCACACGGTCATGAGTAACCCGCACGCGAGCGCGATGCTACCCGCCGTGATCAGCGTCGAGAGAGCGTGCTGCCGCAACGAGCGATAAATGATCAACGGGAGCGTCATGAAACCGCCTCCGTTGCTGTGGGCGAGGTGATCCCACCTCGCACCGTCTTGGCTTCGTTGATCACCGCGAAATCTTGCATCCCCTCAAACTGCGCGAGCACGCCATCGTCGTGACTCACGAGCAACAAAGCTGCCTCGTTTTCGCGGCAAACTTCGCGGATCAGCGCGAGCGCTTCTTTCGAACTCACACGGTCAAGATTGCCCGTGGGTTCGTCGGCCAGCACGAGTTTCGGCCGATTCGCCAATGCCCGCGCCACGGCCACGCGCTGTTGCTGACCGGTCGAAAGTTGCCGCGGGAAATGTCCGAATCGCGTGCGCACGATCCACGCCGCGGGGCCCGAAACTCATCCCGAGCAACACGTTTTCCAAAACGGTGTAGCCTTGGAGGAGGTTAAATGTCTGAAAAATATACCCGAGTTTGTCCGCGCGGAGTCGGTCGCGTTTCGCTTCAGGCAACGCCGCCATATCCACGCCGTCAATTTCGGCGCGCCCACCATCCGCCGCGAGAATCCCTGCGATCAAATGGAGAAACGTCGTCTTGCCGGAGCCGCTCTCGCCGCGCAACGCCCGCTGCTCGCCCGCCGCGAGTTCAAACCGCGGCACGCGCACAATTTCCACCCGCCCGCCTTCGGGCGCGTTGAACGATTTGGTGAGATCGACGATGTTTAACATGGCGCGAAAAAAAATCTCAGGCCCGTAGATCTATCTACTTCTTCTTTGGGCGAGGGCGTCGAAGCCCTTTTTTATCGCCGTCGGCCGAGGCCGCTACCTTAGTTTCGGCCGCCGTGAATTTCGAGGCCTTGGCGTTGACCCAGATTTCTTCTTTGGCGTTCAGGTTGAGCCAGAAAATTTCACCCGCGTGTTCGACAAAGACAGGTTTCTCGCGGGCTTTTTCGGGGGCTTTGAGGCCCGCGTTGAGGAGCGCAGCGAGTAATTCTTCGGGGGATTTTTCGAGGTTTTCGGCGACGCGATCGAGTTTGCCGGCAAAGCCGCCCGTCTTCGTTTCCTTCAATAAGAGGCGCACCCCGC
>RGAX01000048.1 GCA_009919985.1 Opitutaceae bacterium | reverse complement strand
GCTAAGGCGCGTGGGTTGCCAGTGCGCTTGGTCTCGAGCTTGATGAATCTCGATTCGTTTTCATTATACTCACGCTTGGGTTTTGTGGCGCATACGATTTATCAGGATTTTACGCTTACCGTGCCGGCGGCGGGACTGGCGGGTGCCGCCCCATTCGAGGCGCGGCGGGTGCGTCGCGTGACTGAAGTAGCCGAGGCGGGCCGCTTGGCGGCGTTTGAGCGGGAATTGCAGGGAATCGAGCGCGAGCGGGATTATGTTTTTTTCCTCCGCAATCAAATTGGGGCGTGGCGAGTTTGGGTGTTGGAAGACGCGAGTGGAGCGCTCGAAGGATTTATGGTCGCGAGCCACCATCCCTCGTGCGTCATGCTCGGGCCGGGCTTGGCGCGGGATGAAGCGGGGGCTGCAGCGTTGTTGTGGAGCGCTCTCGATGCGATGCGCGGCTTGAGTCCGGTGTTTTTGGTGCCGAATGCAGCGGTGCAGTTGGTCCAGACGTGTTACGGTTGGGGTGCTCGCAATATCGAATTACACGCGGCGCAGACCCTAGGAAACGTGGTTGCGGCACGAGGGATCGCGTTTCCGACGTTTTTGCCCGAGACGGGTTGAGCAACGAAAAGGTGGGTATTGCCACGGTTGAGTGCGGCCTATTGAAACGGTTTCGTTAATTCACCCCCGTCGGATTCACTGCAGGTTAACGTTTCCCCATGGCTAATATTCAAGGAGCAGGCACCCAACAACACACCTACGATGCTATCGTAATTGGCTCTGGTATCAGTGGCGGCTGGGCCGCGAAGGAGCTCACCGAGAAGGGGCTTAAGACCCTCGTGCTCGAACGTGGCCGCGACGTGAAACACGGGGATTATCCCACGGCAATGACCGAGAGTTGGGAATTTGAAGGTCGCACCAAACTTCTGCCGGCAGAGCTCGCGAAGCAGGAAAAACAAAATCGCACTGGCTACACCACACATCCGGCTTCAGCGCACTGGTTTGTAAATGATTTGGAGAACCCTTACTCCGAAGAACAGCGTTTCGATTGGATGCGCGGCTATCACGTCGGTGGACGCTCACTGCTCTGGGGGCGTCAGTCTTACCGTTTGAGTGATCTAGATTTCGAGGCCAACGCCAAGGAAGCGATCGCAGTGGATTGGCCAATTCGGTACGCGGACATTGCGCCGTGGTATGATTACGCAGAGAAATTCGCCGGCATCAGCGGCAGTCTCGAAGGTTTACCGCATCTGCCCGACGGTGAGTTCTTACCGCCGATGGAGATGAACTGTCTCGAAAAAGACGTGAAACGTCGCGTGGCCTCCGCGTTTGGTGGTCGCCCGATCATCATCGGTCGCGTCGCCAACCTTACCCAACCCCACAACGGCCGCGCGACCTGCCAGTACCGCAATCGCTGCATCCGGGGTTGTCCCTACGGTGCCTATTTCAGCAGCAATGCCGCGACGCTTCCCGCCGCCTACGCTACGGGTAATCTCACGCTCCGGCCTTTCTCGATCGTGAGTGAAATCATCTACGATAAAAACCGGAGCCGCGCAACCGGTGTGCGCATCATTGACACGCAGACCAACGAAGTAATCGAATTTTTCGCGAAGATCATATTTTCGTGTGCCTCCGCGGTCGCTTCGACTTCCATCTTGCTCCAATCTACCTCGGAACGTTTTCCACATGGTCTTGGTAATGATAGTGGTGAGCTCGGCCATAACCTGATGGATCATCATTTCAAGGTAGGGGCCGCGGGTGTTTCTGATGATTTCAAGGACTCCTATTTTCGTGGTCAGCGCGCCAATGGCATCTACATCCCGCGTTTCCGCAATCTGAACAAAGAAACCGCGCGAAAAGATTACCTCCGCGGTTTCGGTTACCAAGGCAGCGCGAGCCGCACGGATTGGGCGCGCGGCATCAAGGAACTCAATATGTTCGGCTCCAAATTTAAGGCCGATATGATTGCCCCTGGTCCCTGGCGTTTCGGCATCGGCGCCTGGGGCGAGTGTCTACCATATCACGCCAACCGTCTCACGCTGAACTCCAAGCTCCGCGACAAATGGGGCCAGCCCACGGTTACGTTCGATTGCGGCTGGAAGGAAAACGAATACGCGATGCGAAAGGACATGAAAGCCTCTGCCGTAGAGATGCTCGAAGCCGCCGGACTCAAAGACGTCACACCCTACGACGACGTTGTTAACAGTGCGCCGGGTAATTGCATCCACGAAATGGGCACCGCGCGCATGGGCCGTGACCCGAAAACTTCGGTTTTAAACAAATGGAATCAAGTCCACACCGTGCCTAATGTCTTCGTGACCGATGGTGCCTGCATGACTTCTGGGGCCTGCGTGAATCCGTCGCTTACCTACATGGCGCTGACAGCCCGGGCCTGCGATCACGCGGTCAAGGAGCTGAAACAACACAACCTCTGAACTGCGGAAATTACGACCATGTCCCAGCCCACGCTCTCCTCTGCACCTGTGCAACCCCACCTCGCTGACACGATGACTCGCCGCGCCGCGTTGAAACGCGCGGCTTTGTTTCTTGGCGTTGCTCTCACGCCTTCGTTGATCGCCAATGTCCTCCAAGCCGCCGCGGTTCCGGGGGCCAAGGCTTTGTTTCTATCGTCGGCGCAACTCGATCTAGTGACCGCTATCGCCGAGCGAATTTTACCGCGCACAGATACGCCAGGCGCTTCCGATGTCGGCGTGCCCGCATTTGTGGATCTCATGCTGGGAAAATATAGCACCGAGAGCGAACGACAGGTTTTTACTGCTGGTCTCGATGAGGTTAATGCCGCGAGCCTAGCCGCCCATGCGCAGTCTTTCGTGAAAGTAAGCGCCGAGCAGCAGGATGCGATCCTGATGAGAATCGCCGTGGCCTCGCAAAAAAAGGATAAAACCTTTTTTCATCAAATTAAGGAGCTTACCGTGGTCGGATACTTTACCTCCGAGATCGTCGGCCGCACGGTGTTGCACTACGATCCTGTGCCTGGACGCTTCCAAGGCTGCGTGCCGATTTCAGAAGTCGGCAACGTCTTGTGGACTAAGTAATTGTTCGCAAAATCTCACCGTGATTTCTCGTGGAGCTGTGGAGCGACTTCTTGGCCAAGCCATTCGATCGCGCGCAAGGCCTTCGCGTGCGGCAAAGCGGCCACGCTCATTTGAAATGTCACGCGGCTGATTCCGCCCAAAGATTCGTCGATACCACGAATTTTTTTTACAACCGTCGATGGGTCACCGATCACCAGTGCTCCTGTCGGACCGCGGAGGGCATCAAATTGTGCCCGCGTCGTGGCCGGCCAGCCTCGCTCAAGACCGATCTGCGTAAAGGTACGAGCGTAACCGGGAAAAAACTCATCGGCCGCTTGCTCGTTGGTTTCGGCGAGATAACCGATGAGGTGCAGCCCAACTTTGAGACGCTCTGGGGCGTGACCGGCGCGGCGACCGGCTTCGCGGTAGAGTTCGATCAACGGTTTAAAGCGGTGGGGTTGCCCGCCGATGATCGCGACCATGAGCGGTAAACCCAAGACACCCGCTCGCACAAACGATTGAGGTGTTCCGCCCACGCCGAGCCAGATCGGCAAGTTAGTCTGCACGGGCCGCGGATAAATTCCCTGACCTGTGAGCGCTGGGCGATGTTGGCCCGACCAATGAACCTGCGTCTCCGCGCGGATTTTAAGTAGCAAATCAAGTTTCTCCGCGAACAGGGAATCGTAGTCCTGCAGATCGAGTCCGAAAAGAGGATAGGCCTCTGTGAAAGATCCGCGGCCGGCGACGATCTCGGCGCGGCCCTGCGAGATCAGATCGAGCGTGGCAAAATCCTGAAAGACGCGCACCGGATCGTGGGCGCTGAGCACAGTCACCGCGCTGGATAGCCGAATGCGTTGGGTGCGAGCCGCTGCTGCGGCCAGGATGATGGCTGGCGCTGAATCGAGAAAATCTTCGCGGTGGTGTTCGCCGATGCCAAAGACGTCGAGCCCGACTTGATCGGCGAGGGCTATTTCTTCGAGTAGATCGCGCAGGCGCTCCGCGGGTGTGAGGGTTGCACCTGTAATTGGGTCGGATTGGATCGCGACGAAACTATCTAGACCGATTTCCATACGTGATTTTTTTAACGGGCACTAAAGCCGGGCTAGCAGTTTAGGCTTTTTTGACGAAGCAGGCTTTGAGGGCCATTGAGCTGCCTTCGATTTTGCAGGCGATCTCGTGATCGCCTTCCTGGAGGCGGATGTTTTTGGCCTTGGTGCCGGATTTGAGTACTTGGGAGCCGCTGCCGAGTTTAAGGTCTTTGATGAGCGCGACGGTGTCGCCTTCAACCAGGATGTTACCGTGGGCGTCCTTGACGACGCGTGTGGCTTCAGGAGCGGCTGCCTTGGGCCACTCGTGGCCGCAGGTGGCACATTCCCAGTGGTTGGGGTGGCTGAGAATATCATCGACGGTGCAGGCGGGGCAGGGCGGGTGGCTCATGTTGAGATTGATGAAAGAGTTTAAAGGCAGCCGTTGCGATCGAGTAATCCGACGCTGTAGGCGAGTAATCTGAGCCGGCACGAGGGCGAAGCTTGATCCCTTCGTTGCAGCGTATGTGCTCGCTAGGTGCTGACCACTCTTCGCCGCGCGGAGTACGCTGAACTCATTGGACTGTTTTTTCTGCTCGGCGCAGCGCTGGCCATGTGGTTCGTGCCGCTCAGTTCAGTGCTCCAAGCCCATGGGCTCGCTCAAATCCGGCCCTACGCCTTTGCGGCTTCCGCAGTAGCGGCTTTTGTGTCGCCGCTGCTATTTGGGGCTATGGCGGATCGTCACACTTCACCGGTGAAGGTGTTGCGCTGGCTCGGCTTCGCCACGGCTTTGGCGATGGTGGCGGCGAGTACGGCGATTCGTTACGGGGCGGGGCCGTGGGTCGTGTTAGCGTTGATTCAACTCCATGCCTTTTGCTCGGCGCCGATCTGGAGCATCGCCTCGACGATTATTTTTTCGCGGCTCGATGATGCCAAAAAACAATTCGGGCCGGTGCGCGCGGTGGCCACGGTCGGGTGGATGTCAGGTTGCGTGTTTGTGAGCCTAATTGGGGCGGATCGTTCGACGCTCGCGGGTTACGCGGGCGCGGTGACCTGGATCGCGGTGAGTCTTTTTACCTTCAAGTTGCCGGAGCTGGTGATTCCTAAATCGATCCAGTCGTTGTCGTGGACACAACGGCTCGGCCTGGATGCGCTGACGCTGTTGAAGCATCCGGATCATCGGGTCGTATTTTTAACCGGGGCGTTATTCACGATTCCATTGGCGGCGCTTTATGTTTATACTCCTGTGCACATGCAGGAACTCGGGCTTGTGCACACGACGGCGTGGATGAGTGTGGGGCAGATTTCGGAGGTGGTGGTGATGTTGTCCCTCGGGGCGCTGATCGGGCGCTGGCGGTTAAAATGGATTTTGGGGTGTGGCTTGGCATTGGGTGTTATTCGCTACGGATTAAGTTCGTGGGCTACACCGCCGGCTTTGATCGCCGGAATTACGTTGCATGGAGCCTCGTTTGCACTGGTGACGATCACAGAGCAAATTTACCTCGATCAACGTGTCGATCACGCATGGCGGGCCCGAGCGCAGGCCTTGATGGCGCTGCTCAACAGCGGCGTGGGTAACATGGTGGGTTATTTGGGCTCGGGACTTTGGTTCGCCCACTGCTCCAGTGAGGGGCGTACGCAGTGGCCAATTTTTTGGGGAGGACTTGGCGTGGCGATGGTGGCGGTGTTGATCTTTTTCCTTGCGATGTACCGCGGCCGGAATCGAGCGGGTGCGTCGATGCATTAAAGTTTACGGTTCTTGTCAGCGCGTGTATGGGCGCGCGTACTGTTTCTAACTATGGCTTTTACCGATGAGGAAGAAATCTTGTTCAACTCGATTGGTGAAACCGTGCTCAAACGTCTGCGTAAAACGCGTAACCCAGCAGATCTCCTCGCAATTTTGCGGAGCGAGCAAAAACAATTTGAGCGTGCTTACATGACGGCCCCGGCTGCGGCGCGTTCTAGCGTCGCATGTCGAGCGGGCTGCGACGCGTGTTGTCACGTGCCCGTGGGAGTGCAGGCGCATGAAGTACTCATCGTGGCGGAGCATATTCAGAAAAAATTTTCATCCGAGGAACTTGAAAATGTGATCGCGCGGACGGTGGCCCATCGGGCGGCTTTTGCCGGTAAAACGAACCGGGCGCAGGCGGCGCTGAAGTCCCCGTGCGTGTTACTGCGCGCCGGAAATTGCACCGTCTACGAAGCGCGGCCCGAAGCGTGTCGTTCGCACCACAGTCACAACGCGGCGGCTTGCGGGCAGAATCTCGATTTCAGTCGCGAGGAGATTGACGTGTATGTGCCCGGCGTGCGCGGGCGCATGTTTGCGGTAATGCTTGGAATCGACCAAGCGGTGGCGGAGGAGGCAGGCTACGATGGGCAAGCGTACGATTTCGGTTCGGCGCTTTATGAAGCACTTACGGACAGTTTCTGCGCCGTGCGTTGGACGCAGAGGCAGCGGACATTTTCCGATGCAAGTCGCGAAGAAGGATCCGAAAACTCCGATGGAGAATCAGGCGTGATTCACGCTGAAGGTTTTTTCCAATAAAGCTCCGTCGCCTCTGACCCCTACGATGGCAGCGCCTCAGGACATGATTTCTGGGGGCGGGCGGGCTTTGATGCGCTCCGCCCCTCATTTAGGCAGGAAACAAGTCCTGCGGCTTTGCTCACACTGAAGCTAGGATAGTGTTGAGCGTCTGGCTCGGGCGCAGCGCGGCGGAGGCTTTGGCGTCGTCCGGTTTGTAGTAGCCGCCGATGTCGGCGGGTTTGCCTTGGACTGCGATCATTTCGGCTACGATCTGCTTTTCGCTCGCGGTCAATTTTTCGGCGATGGGTGTGAAGCGGGCTTTGAGGTCGGCGTCTTTGGTTTGAGTGGCGAGGGCTTGGGCCCAATAGAGGCAGAGGTAGAAATGGCTGCCGCGGTTGTCGATGCCGGCGCCTACTTTGCGAGCTGGCGATTTGTCGTATTCTAGGAACTTGCCGTTGGCTTCATCGAGGGTCTCAGCGAGGACTTTGGCCTTGGCGTGGTTTTGAGTGATGCCGAGGTGTTCGAAGCTCGCCGCGAGGGCAAAGAATTCACCGAGGCTGTCCCAGCGGAGGAAGTTTTCTTCGGTGAATTGTTGGACGTGTTTTGGAGCCGAGCCGCCGGCGCCGGTTTCAAAGAGTCCGCCACCATTCATCAAGGGCACGATGGAAAGCATTTTGGCGCTCGTGCCGACCTCGAGAATTGGGAAGAGATCGGTGAGGTAATCACGAAGGACGTTACCGGTGACACTAATGGTATCGAGGCCGGCTTTGAGGCGCTCGAGGGTGGCGAGACAGGCTGCGGCTGGCGCTAGGATTTTTATGTCGAGGCCGGCGGTGTCGTGTTGCGCGAGGTAAGTTTTAACTTTGAGTATGATCTGTGCGTCGTGGGCGCGCGCGGCGTCGAGCCAGAAGATGGCGGGCGTCGCAGAGAGGCGGGCGCGATTGACGGCGAGTTTGACCCAGTCTTGAACGGGGGCGTCTTTGGTCTGGCAGGCGCGCCAGATGTCACCCTCGTCGACGAGGTGCTCGAGGAGAACTTTGCCTTCGGAGTCGACGACCCGGATGGTGCCTTTACCGGGGGCTTGGAAGGTTTTGTTATGCGAGCCGTATTCTTCGGCGGCTTGGGCCATGAGTCCGACGTTGGGGACTGTGCCCATGGTCTTGGGGTCGAAGGCGCCCTGTTTTTTGCAGAATTCGATCGTGGTGGCATAGACGCCGGCGTAGCAGCTGTCGGGGATGACGCAGAGGGTGTCTTGCCCTTTACCGGCGGCGTTCCACATCTGGCCGGAGGTGCGAATCATCGCAGGCATGGAGGCGTCGATGATTACGTCAGAGGGGACGTGGAGGTTGGTGATGCCCTTGTCGGAGTTTACCATCGCCACGGCGGGGCGCGCGGCGAATACGGCCGCTATGTCGACTTCGATGGCCGCTTTTTGATCGGCTGGAAGGGTGGCGATTCTGCTGAGGAGGTCTCCGAAGCCGTTGTTCAAATCAACGCCAAGAGCGGTCAGGGCGGGGCCGTGTTTGGTGAAGAGGTCTTTAAAGAACACGCGCACAGCCAGACCGAACATGATGGGGTCGGAGACCTTCATCATGGTGGCTTTGAGGTGGAGCGAGAACAAGGTGCCGTCTTTCTGCGCTTTGATGATTTGTTGCGCGTAAAAGGCGCCAAGTGCTTTCCGATTCATGAAGGTGGCGTCGATAATTTCGCCGGCCTTTAGCGGAGTTTTTTCTTTAAGGACTATGGTTTGCGCGGCCTTGGCGACGGCCTCGGGCGAGGCGCCAGCCGGGGCGGGCGCGGGCACGAACTCAATGCGCACGGTGGTCGCGGCGGGGACGGTGACGGACTTCTCGTTGGAGAAGAAATCATCTTTGCTCATGGTGCCGACGGAGGTCTTTGACGTGGGTGACCACGCTCCCATGGAGTGCGGATGCGCTCGGGCATAGGCTTTGACCGCTTTGGGTGCTCGACGGTCTGAGTTGCCTTCGCGCAGGACGGGATTCACGGCGGAGCCCATGACTTTGCCGTAGCGGGTTTTGGCGTCTTTCTCGGCGTCGTTGGTGGGGGCTTCGGGGAAATCGGGTAGCGCGTAGCCTTTGGCCTGGAGTTCGGCGATGGCGGCCTTGAGCTGCGGCACGGACGCGGAAACGTTGGGCAGCTTGATGATATTGGCCTCGGGCTTGAGGGTGAGGGCGCCAAGTTCGGCGAGGGCGTCGGGCACGCGTTGCGCAGTTGGGAGCAAGTCGGAGAAGGTCGCTAGGATGCGAGCGGCGACGGAGATGTCGCGGGTTTCAACGGCAATGCCGGCGTGTTTCGTGAAAGTCTGCACGATCGGCAGGAACGAATACGTGGCGAGCGCGGGCGCTTCGTCGGTGATGGTGTAGATGATGGTGGGATTCGCGGACATGGGGATAAGTTAAGGGGGTGAAATTAGCAGTCGGCCAGCTAAGTTTCACGAGAGGCAGCGGTCAAAAGCAATTGCTGCGCAGATTATACATTAAGCTGCTACTGCGCGGGCAGTCGGAGGGCTGGCTTTTTAAGCCGTGATCGTCTCAAGCGAGCAACCGTCGGCATTGGGCGTCTCGCAGTTAGGGCGGGCGATGACCCCGGGGTACGGCTCGGGGGCGAAGGCGCGGGCGGAATCGGTGAGCAGGTGTTGGTCGCAGACCTGGAAGAGATCGCGCTCGGTTTCCGTCCTCCGCATGGCGTGGAGAAACGAGCCGTCGGCATCGACGCTCTGGCCGACGAAGTTGAGGTACTTCTTCATCTTGTTGACGTGGTAGCGCTCTTCGAGATCAGGGCGCTGTGTGGCGCGGTAAAGGCGTTCGACGTAGTCGCGGACATCGGCGAGGGTAAGCGGCGTGACCGTTTGGCCGGCAAAACTCTCGCGGCATTGGCGGAAGATCCAGGGATTACGAATGGCGTGTCGGCCTATCATGACGCCAGCCGCTCGAGTCTCGCCGATAATGCGGGCGGCGGCGGCGGCGGAGGTGACATTGCCGTTAGCGAGCACGGGGCAGCGCACGCGCGAGACGGCGTGTGCGATGTAATCATAGTGCACTTCGCTGCGATACATTTCTTTGACCGTGCGGCCGTGAACGCTGAGCAGATCGACGCGGTGTTCGTTCACCAAATCGAGCACGCGATCGAAGTGACGGGTATCCTCGAAACCGATGCGCATTTTGACGGTGAATAAGCCGGGCGAAGCCGCGCGCAGCGTGGCGAGAATTTCAGCAATTTTTTCTGGATCGCGCAAAAGACCACCACCGACGTTTTTTTTGTAAACTTTCGGGGCGGGGCAACCGAGGTTGAGGTCGATACCGGCGATTGGATGGCGGAGAAGTTCGTCGACGGTGCGCGCGAGGTGGGTGAGGTCTTCGCCGATGAGCTGCGCGAAGACGGGACGACCGGTGGTGTTTTCGTCAATCGAGCGGAGGATGTGTTTCTCCGGGCGCGACATCGAGTGGACGCGCAGAAATTCCGTGAAGAAATAGTCAGGCGCGCCGTAGTGGGCGACTACGCCCATGAAAGCGAGGTCGGTTACGTCCTGCATCGGGGCGAGCGCAGTGAGCGGCTGGCCCGAAATGATGCCGGTGGGAAGGGCGGTTGGATTCGGTCCGGCCACGATCACTTGTCTTCGTCAGAGGCTTCGTCCGTTTCTTCGGCCTGTTGCTTGAGTACGCGCTCAAGTACTTCGGACATGTCTTCCACGCCATCGAATACAGTGCGAGCCACGTAGAGTGGGCGTTTTTGCTGGAGGGCTAAGACGATGGAATCGCTGGGGCGCGCGTCGATCTCGATGATCTTGCGCCCGAGCTCATTTTCCATGCGGAGCAAGATGCGAGCGAAGAACGTACCTTCCCGGGCATCGTTGATGAGAATATGTTCTAATTGTGCGCCAAGTCCTAGGAGGATACTGCCGATCAAGTCATGCGTGAGCGGGCGTTCCTTTTTCTCGCCCTTGAGCGACATCTGGATGGCGTTGCCGACGGAGTGGTCGACGTAGATGACGAAGGTCTTGTGGTCATCGCCCAGGAAGACAGCGCAGCCGTTGGCGGTGGGCATGACGCCCTTGATGGCGACGGTGACGACGTCTGGATTCATGGGCGAAAGATGTTGGGCGGAGGCGAAAAGCGCAAGCCGGAGGACGGGGTTGCGACGGCTCTCATTCGAAACCGAAGAGGCTAATGCCGGCGGATTTCGCGGCGGCGAGGACCGCAGGCTTGTCGAGCATGATGACACGGCCCGTCTCGAGCGCGGCGGCGGTAATGCCGGCAGCTTGCATGGTCTCGATTGTGCGGAGACCGAAACAGGGTACGTCGAAGCGAAAATCTTGGCGGGCTTTGACGGTTTTGACGAAGAGCGTTTGGTCGGTTTTGAGCGAACCAGCGCGGCTGAGCATCGCATCCGTGCCTTCGTAAGCTTCTACGGCGAGAACCGTGCCTTTGCGTACGACGCAGCCTTGTCCAATGTCGAGCCGGGCGCACTCGCGGGCGATTTGAATGCCGTGGTCTAGGTATTCGCGTTCGATGGGAAACGAGCGGCCGGTCATCGAGCCGCTGGTGGCGAGTTGGTCGTCTAGGAAAGAACGGGCGTCCAGCAGCGAGACTCCAATGGCGGAGATCTCGGCGGCAATGGCGCCGAAAATCGTCTCGGCGTTACGTCGTTTTAGCGTGGCGAGGATGCGTATCGCTTTGAGGTCGGGGTGGAGCCCTTTGAACAGTTTTCGCGGAGAAATCTGGCCGGCCATGAATGCGCTGCCCGCGCCGAAATCTTCAAGTGCGCGGAGCATTTTTCCAATCTGGCCGACGAGCAATGTGCGTCGCTCTTCAGGAGGGAAAGAGGATATGAGTTCGGGGCTGGTTTCTTCTTCGAAGGCAATTAGGCGCACGGGGATGCTGGCGCGGCGAATGGATTGGATCACCAACTGCGGGTAAACTCCCTGGCCGGCGATGAGCACGACCGGTTTCGTGGCGTCAAAGTGGGCGGGAAGAAAAGCGGAGGGCGCGGTGGGCACGGTGGAAGGTGATACGTTGCGCGAGGCAGGCCGCGGATTGAAGCCAAATACTTGAGTGTAAAAACGCCGCGCTTAGGGGCGCGGCGGTGAAGATCAGTTCCATCGCGTTCGTTTACGGCACTACGAGATTTAGGATTTTCCCAGGGACGTAGATGATGCGAGCGATCGTTTTGCCGTCGAGATACGGCGCTACTTTGGAGTGGCTGCGCGCGATAGCGACCGCGTCGTCCTGCGAGAGGCCGATGGGCACGAGCTGATCGCCGCGGTGCTTGCCGTTGACTTGGAAAACCAACTTTACCTCGGTCACCGTGAGTTTGGCTGGGTCGTAAGCGGGCCAACTTGCTTTTTGAATCGATGCGGGTTCGCCCAGACGCGCCCAAAGTTCCTCGCCTAGATGCGGAGCGAAAGGTGCTAAGATCTGTAGGAATGCTAACATGCAGCCGCGGCTCACTTGAGGTGCTTTTTGCACGGCATTGGCCAAGATCATCATCTGAGAAATCGCAGTGTTAAAACGCAGTGCTTCGATGTCGTCTCCAACTTTTTTGATCGTCTCGTGCAGGAGCTTGGTCAGCTCGGTTGAATCGGCGAAGGCCGGATCGGCGATGATTTTTGGGTGGATCGCGCCTTCGACACTGAGGCACTCGCGCCAGATTTTATGGAGAAAGCGATGGACGCCCTCGATTTGCTGCATGCTCCACGGTTTCATGGCCTCGAGCGGCCCGAGGAACATTAGATAGAGGCGCAATGTATCGGTGCCGTGCGAAGCGATGATCGTGTCGGGGCTCACGACGTTGCCGCGGCTCTTAGACATTTTTTCGCCGTCTTCGCCGAGGATGATCCCTTGGTGAAATAATTTTGTGAACGGCTCGGCCTGGGGAACGACGCCGAGATCGAATAAGACTTTATGCCAGAAACGCGCGTACAGCAGGTGCAGCACCGCGTGCTCGGCGCCGCCCACATAGAGGTCGGGTACGCCCCAGTAGCCAAGCGCCTTGGGTCCGGCGAAGGCGGAGGCGTTTGCCGGGTCGGTGAAACGCAGATAGTACCAGCATGATCCGGCCCATTGCGGCATGGTGTTGGTCTCGCGCCGGGCGCGGACCCAAGCTTCGCCGGCGGGGCGCGGTTGCGCGGCGGGCACGGCGGCGCCGGTCTCGACGTTGAACCACAGCTCGAGCCAAGGGGTGACGTTGGCAAGGGGGCTCTCACCATTGCCGCTTGGTAAGTAGCTCTCGACGACTGGCAGTTCCAGCGGCAACGCGGCGGGCGGCAGCGGCAACGCGTAGTGCGTGACGCCTTCGCTCGTGTAGGTCACGGGCGCGCTCGGCACATCGCCCGGACGGGCTGCCGCGGCCCGACGATAATCGGCCTCGTTGACCCAAACGATCGGGAAGGGCTCGCCCCAGTAGCGTTGCCGCCGCGACGCCTTGGGCGGCAAGTGCGGCGGTGACTTTCTTTTTGGCGTCAGCCCAAGCGAGACCGTTGTAGTTCTCTGAGTGGATTAGTTGCCCGTCGCCCACGTAGGGTAACTTCGTAGCGCTGGTGTCGCCGGGTGGCTTGCTGGCCTCGATGACTTGGATGATGGGCAACGCGTATTTAACCGCGAATTCGTAGTCGCGCTCATCGTGCGCTGGGACGGCCATGATCGCGCCGGTGCCGTAGCCCATGAGCACATAGTCGGCGACCCAGATCGGTACGCTGGCGCCATTGATGGGGTTGATCGCGTACGCGCCGCTGAAGACGCCGGATTTATCTTTAGCTAGGTCGGTGCGCTCGAGGTCGCTTTTGCCGGCGGATTTCTTACGGTAGTCTTCTACGGCGGATTTTTGCCCAGCCGTCGTGAGCGCGTCGACGAGCGGGTGTTCCGGAGCTAGCACCATATAAGTGCAGCCAAAAAGTGTGTCGGGCCGCGTGGTGAAAATTTTGAGCGTGCCGAGTGCTGCTTGCTCTAGTTTGAACAAAATCTCGGCGCCTTCGCTGCGGCCGATCCAAGCTTCTTGCATGCGCTTGGTGGAATCGGGCCAATCGACGTCTTTTAAGTCTGAGAGCAATCTTTCGGCGTAGGCCGTGATGCGGAGGACCCATTGGCGAAGATTGCGGCGCTCTACGGGGAAGCCGCCAACCTCGCTCTTGCCGTCGACAACTTCTTCGTTGGCTAGCACGGTGCGCAGCTCGGGGCACCACCACACGGGGCGTTCGTCAACATAGGCGAGACCGCGCTTAAACAGCTGGAGGAAAATCCACTGTGTCCAGCGGAAATACTTAGGGTCGGTCGTGTCGATCTCGCGGTCCCAATCGTAGGAAAATCCAAGGGCTTTGATCTGCCGCTTGAAATTGGCTATATTGTTTTGGGTGTTGGACGCGGGATGCGTGCCGGTTTTTACCGCGTGTTGCTCAGCGGGCAGACCGAAGGCGTCCCAGCCAATGGGGTGGAGTACGTTGAAGCCTTTGGCGCGTTTGTAGCGCGCGATGATATCGGTGGCGGTGTAGCCCTCGGGGTGGCCGATGTGTAGCCCCGCGCCCGAAGGGTACGGAAACATGTCCAGCACGTAGTATTTCGGCTTCGTCGAGTTTTGCTCGGCGCGAGCGGTGTGGTTTTCCTCCCAGAAAGATTGCCAGTGAGGCTCAATCTCTAGGAAGTTGTATTCTTTGCACTGGGTAGCCATCGCGTGAAACCTTCAATAGTTCGTCTTTCAACAGCTCGGTCAACCTTCGCCTTCGCCTTTGGCTTGGCGCTCGTGTTCGGCGCGTCCGCTCAGGCCGCGATGAGTCGAGGCTTTAATCGTCTCCTCGACGCAGTCGTCCGTATCGACGTACGCGAGGTCGCTTTTGAGTCTGGCGCGCAGCGCTACGTTTCAAGCATCGGCTCCGGTGTCATTCTTTCGGCCGATGGGCTCGTTTTGACGAATGCCCACGTCGCCAGTCCGCGCGCGGTCGAGCTCTCCATTACGTTATCTAATCTTGAGCGCGTGAGCGCTAAGCTCGTGGGCTGGGATCATTGGACGGATTTGGCTCTATTGCGAATCGACGTCGCAGACGCCCAACGCCGCGGGCTGAAATTCGCCATCGCGGAGTTTGGCGACAGCGCGAAATTGTTTCCCGGCCAGACGGTGTTTGCCGTAGGCACGCCGCACGGACTCACGCGCACCGTCACGCGCGGCATTATTTCCAACAACAACCGCTATTTTGAAGACACAAACGGCGTGAACGGCTACGAAACCGGGGCCTTCAACACATGGCTCCAGACCGATGCCGCGATCAATCCGGGTAACTCTGGCGGTCCATTGGTGACCGAAGATGGCCGCGTCGTGGGCATCAGTTCCCGTGGATATTTAGGAGCTAATAACCTCGGCTTCGCCATTCCCTCTTCGATTGCGCGTCGTATTGTCGACGGGCTCGTCGCCGAGGGCTCGATTACGCGTAGCACGATCGGTCTGGTACCGGGGGCATTACAGGATCTAGAAAATTTCTACGCGCTCGCGCTCAATACCGGCGTGTTGATCAATAGTGTCGCGCTCGGTTCGCCCGCCGCGCGCGCCGGTCTGCGCGGGGGTGATATCTTACTCGCCATCGACGGCGTCAAAGTCGACGGACGATTCCCGGAGCAATTGCCGCCGATCCAAAATCTCATCGCTAACCAACCCGTCGGCGCGAAGCTGCGGCTCACTTACAAACGCGGCGCGCAGACGGCCGAGGTTTCTGTCACCACGGAAAAACTCGAAAGCCGTGTCGGTGAAGAATGGGCATTTGAAAAATGGGGTCTGAGTGTGCGGCGGGTGTCGCGGACCTTTGCGCGCGAGAATCAACTCTCCAGCGACAACGGCGTGATCGTGATCGGTGTGCAGGCGGGCTTTCCGGCCGAAGTGGCGGGCCTCTCGCGCGGCGATGTTATTACTAAAATCAATCGTCAGCCCGTGGACGCGCTCGCGGTGATGCAGTCGGCGCACGCGGCCTTTGAGGCTAAGCCGGCACCGACTTTGATCGAGGCGCAGCGAGACCGCCGCGTTTCGCTTTATATTCTTAAACCATGAAATGTTACCGTGTGTTTTTCGCCGTCTGGGTCGTGGTCGCCTCTTTGAGCGCGGCGGATTTGCCCGCGCTCTGGGCCGAGCGACTAAAGTGCGTCGTCGCGGTGGAGTTTTTTACTGAAACGGAAGTCGATCGCCGACCGAATGTGGTGTTCGGCGTCGTGGTAGATACGCAGGGTACAATCATTCTGCCGGCGGCGGCCATCGACTCGCGCGTTGTACCGGCCCAATTAAAGGAATTTAAAGTTTATCGGCCGAGTGATCCGGCGAGCGCCGCCGGCGTTTATCTCGGGCAAGATGCTTTGACGGGCTGGCATTTCGTGCGCGTTGAAGAGCGGCTGCGCCCGTTGCTTACTCCCATCACGCAGTTTGTCGCTTCGGGTAATGCGGCCGAACCCTCCCTCGCGGAGGA
>RGAX01000047.1 GCA_009919985.1 Opitutaceae bacterium | reverse complement strand
GGGTGGGGTGGAGCCGGATACGGTTCGAGTGCAGATCGCGGCGAGATCCTCGTGGAGGTGTGGGACGAGAGAGGCTAGGTACCACGGATAAAGCGTGTCGTCCTCATGAAGTACCATGACCCACGTGCCGCGGGCGCGGTGGATGACCTCGTTCCAATTGCGGACCGGCCCAAGCGACGGTGAGTTGCGGTGATAGAAAAAATTAGCTGCCGGAAAACGTGCCACGGTGGCGGCAGTTTCGGGCAGTGTGCCGTCGTCGCACACGATCACTTCGTAGGGAATAGCCGCGGTTTGAGCGGCGATACTGGCGAGAGTTTCCGCAAGTAGGACAGGGCGGTTGTACGCCGGAATGCCGAAGGTGATGAGCGGAGTGGCGGAGCTCATCGGGCGGTGGCGAGTGAGGTGCGTACGGCGGCGAAGGTTTCGGCGACGGTAATGCGGCGCACGCAAAGGTTTTTGTACGAATCGCCTGGTGAACACTCGGCGGGCGCGACGCAGGCTGCGGCGCAGGGTTGGCTGGCTTGGAGGATTTGATGGTGTGGGCCGACGGGGCCCCAGATGGTAATATTTTGTGCTCCGACCAGTGCTACGACGCGCGCGCCGACGGCGGTGGCGACGTGCATCGGTCCGCTGTCGTGACAGATCAAAAGATCGAATTGAGCGGCGAGGGCGGCGAATTGGCCAATCGGCAAGGAGCGGTCGATGACGACCAGATGCGACTTGGCCGCGGTTCTGATGGCTTCGAGTAGGGGGCGTTCGGCAGGACCACCGACTAGAAAGATTTGGGCGTTGAGTTCGTCTTGGATGCGGTCGCAGAGCGCGGCGAAATTTTCCACTGGCCAGACGCGATAAGGGCTACGGCTGCCGGGGTGTAGGAGGATTTTGCGCGTGTGCTTCTGGGGTGGCCCGACGAGCGCGGTGATGGCGGCAATATCGCTGGGGCGCGGGACCAGGCGGGCTTCGCGCGTGACGACGGGCACTCTGGCGGTGGCAAGCATCGCCAAATAGGTCTCGGTGATGTGGCTCGTGCCGTATTTTTCGGAACTGATAAATGTCGTGTGGGTGTAGAAAGATGGAAAATGACGGCGAAGTTTTTCGAGGTGAATAGCGTGGCGCTCGGGGGCGCCGGTTAGCCGAGTGATGAATGCCGTTTTGTCGGTGTTATCTAGATCAAAGACGTGGCTAAAGCGGGCGCGCCGTAGGGTTCTAATGAATTTTGGCCAGGCCCTTATTTTCGTCGGCAGGGCGATGGCGCCGGTGATGTCGGGATTGAGTGCTAGGAGAGCGCTGTAAGCGGGCTCGGTGAGGACGCCGATGCGGGCCTCAGGCCAATGTAGTCGGAGATTGCGCAGGAAGAAACCTAGCAAAGCGATATCGCCGAGATAACGCCGGCGGATGACTAGGATGTGCGGGCTTGCCGGCATGCTTGGTATACAGATATGACATTAAAACTTTAGCGATAGATACCCCTTACTCGCAATGCAATTTCACCCTCCGGAATGGTTACCGGCTTCCGAAAGCGGCAAACGTACCGATTATTACGCGCACCTGCGCAGCGAGGTCATCGAGGCGATCCCTGAGGGATGTGCCACGATTTTGGATGTGGGCTGCGGCAAAGGCATACTTGGGCGTTGGCTCAAAGAGCAACCGGGCGTAAAAACCGTGTACGGGGCTGAGCTTTTTCCTGCGGCGGGTGAAGAAGCGCGGCGCTGGTTGGACGAGGTGGTGGTGGGAAATATCGAGCACGTCGCGCTACCCTTTCCGGCGGACTCGTTGGATTGCGTGATCTGCGCGGATGTATTGGAGCATACGGCAGATCCTTGGGCGGTGGTGGCGAAACTAAAAACGCTGCTTAAGCCCAACGGTTGCATCGTAGCCAGTATTCCTAACGTGTGTTTTCATCGAAACATTCGTAAAATGATGCGCGGGCAATGGCGTTACGCGAAGGAAGGTTTACTAGATCGAACCCATCTACGATTTTTCACTTTAGAAACAATCCAGGAGTTATTCGCGAGCAATGGACTGCGGATTGAGCGCGTGTTTAAGAAAGTTGATGCGGGCTGGAACGTGCGGATTTTAAACGCGCTGACTTTTGGCTATCTAAAAAATACGCTCTATTTGCACTATATCGTGCGTGTGCGTCGCTGAACGCGCGGCAGGTTTAGCGCGAGGTGAGCGCGCGGGAAACAAAGGCGTGCAAGGTCGCCAGCGAGTCTGCGGGAGTGGTGTTTTCGGTGCTTAGCACAAGCGAAGCTTCGCGGGCGATCGGAGGTTCAAAGGCCGAATCACGACCGGTGAAGGACGTGAGTTGCCCTGCGGCGGCGCGAGCATAGAGGCCTTTCGGATCGCGCAGCGCGCAGGTCGCATAAGAGGCATCGATGTAAACTTCGATCAGGTCTTGCGCGGAGATGATCTCGCGGGCCAAGGCGCGATGCGCGCGCAACGGCGTGATAAAAGAACAGATCGTAACGACGCCGGCGTGGGTGAAAAGTTTAGCAAGTTCGGCGGCGCGGCGGATGTTCTCGGTGCGGTCTTTTTCCGAGAAGCCTAGATCTCGGTTGAGTCCGCGCCGAAGTACATCGCCATCCAAGATTTGCGTTACGTAGTTTTCCGAGCGCAGTTTGCGTTCCAAAGCCTCGCCTAGCGTGCTCTTGCCGGAGCCGGAAAGACCGTAGAGCCAGATCACCTTACCGGCTAGGCGCCGCGGAGTGGACGTTCGCGTGGAACTATGATTTTGTTCAGAAAGTGACACGTAAGAGGCGGAGACAGTTTTAGGGCTTGAATGAGTGAAAAACTAAAGCGGTGCCGGGCCTGAGTAGGTACGCTGTTTTGAGTTTAGCCGCCTTGCTGCCGGTCGTAGAGCGAACGGTAAAGCGGCTGGTTCGCGTGAAGTTCAGAGTGGGTGCCGGCGGCGATAATCTCACCTTGGTCAAACACGAGAATCTTAGTCGCGTCGCGAATGGTGGAAAAACGATGGGCGATGATGAGCACGGTTTTGCCGACGACCAATTTTTTGAGGGCGAGCTGGATGGCGGCTTCGCTCTCGCTGTCGAGTGCGCTGGTGGCTTCGTCGAGGATGAGAATCGGGGCGTTGCGCAGGAAAGCTCGCGCGAGTGCTAGTCGTTGTTTCTGTCCGCCGGACAGACGTGCGCCGCGTTCACCGACAACGGTGTCGTAGCCTTCGGGGAAATTGCGGATAAAATCATGCGCAAACGCGGCGCGGGCTGCTATTTCAACGTCGGCGAAGGCGGCCTCAGGGCGAGCGATTAAGAGGTTGTTAAAAATCGTGTCGTTGAAGAGCACGGGGTCTTGAGAGACGATCGCGATGTTGCGGCGAAGATCGGAGAGGCGAATAGCGCTAAGATCTAGGCCATCTAGCAGGACGCGTCCAGCGATGGGGTCGAAGAAACGCGGAACGAGATTGGCGAACGTCGATTTGCCGGCACCGCTCGGTCCGACGAGCGCGCAGACCGTGCCCGCAGGAAGGTGTAGGGACACATTTTTCAGGACGCTCTCGCCATCGATGTAAGCGAAGCTGACACGGTCAAATGTGAGTTCACCTCTGGCAACGGGAAGCGGTTGAGCAGAGGGTTTATCTATGATGGCTACGGGGGCTTGCAGCACGGCTTCGATTCGATCGAGGGAGCCTAGACCGCGTTTCATTTCGTTGTTTAGGCTGCCAAGTTTCTTGATCGGCTCATAACTCGCGTAGAGCGCGGTGATGAGTGTGATGAACGTATCTTGGGCGAGGTGAACCTTGTAAGCGTACAGAAGCGTGAACGCAATGCCGACCGCTGAGATGATTTCTATGAGGGGCGTGAGGGCCTTCTCATATTTCATAAATTTCATCTGCGCGCGGATGAGAGTCTGTGAGGCGCGAGAGAAGCGAGCGGTCTCACGGGCTTCGAGGTTGAAGGCGCGTACTTCTTTGGTGGCGCTTAAATTTTCGCTAAAAATATCAGTTACGCTGCCGAGTTCGGCTTGGATTTGGCCGGCGCGTTTGATCAGTTTTTTGCCGACATATCGGATGGGTAAAACGGAAAGTGGGACGACGGCGAGCGAGACGAGGACGAGGGCGACGCCTTGCTCGGTGTAGGCGGTGTAGACTACAAAGCCGATGCTACCGAGCAGGCTCGCGGGACTTTTGACTATCTCGTTGGCGACGGTGGTTAAAGTAACCTGGAGTTGGTTGGCGTCGGCGAGTCCGCGGGAAAGTAGATCTCCGGTGGAATTATTTTGGAAAAATGAGAGGGGAAGTATCTGGAGCTTACGGAAAAAATCGAGGCGGATGGCTTCGAGGACGCGCGTGCCGACCAGTTGGATAAAATAGGTGTTAAGATAGGTCGCGACGCCGCGGACTACGAAAACGGCGGGAATCCAGAGAGTGATGAGAGTGAGTTCCCAGGCGCTGAGCGGCAGGGCTTGGGGCGCAAAAATCACGGGGAAGACTTTCTTCACCATGTACGGTAAGCCTGCGCCCGAGGCCAAACCTGCGAGAATGCCGCAAAGAATCGCCGCGATTAATAAACCGCGTTGCGGCCGGAGGTAGCTAAAATAGGGGCGGAAACGGCGAATCATGCTCGAGAGAGTGCGTTAAAAATCTAAAACGTTCCCAATTAGTCTTTGGAAGAACGCACGTCGAGGGCGTCGCGGAGTCCATCGCCGAGAAAATTCAGGGAGAAGAGCGTAAGCGAAAATACTCCGCCTGGAAACACCAGCAGCCACCAGAATTCTTCCATTTTCTCGGCACCGTCTTTAATGAGTACGCCCCACGAGCTCATGGGTGGTTGCACGCCCAAGCCGAGAAAACTAAGAAACGCCTCCAGCAGCATGACTGCCGGAATGGTGAGCGTCGTGTACACTATAATCGGCCCTAAGATATTGGGAATCATGTGCCGGAAGATGATTCGGCGTTTCCCGAGTCCGAGCGCGCGGGCGGCCTCGATGTATTCCATCTTTTTAATCGAGATGATCTGACCTCGGACAATGCGCGCCATTGTGAGCCACTCGACCGCGCCGATAGCGAAGAAAAGCAGGAAGATGTTTCGCCCAAAAAAAACCATCAACAAGATCACGAAAATCGTGAAGGGCAGGGCGTACATGATATCGACGATACGCATCATCACGGCGTCGATTTTTCCGCCGAAAAAACCGGCGACAGCGCCGTAGGTCACCCCAATGGCTAAAGCGACAAACGTCGCGACCAGACCGACCATTATCGAAATGCGTCCGCCAAATAGAATGCGTGAAAATAGGTCGCGGCCAAGCGTGTCCGTACCGAGCCAATGCGCAGCGCTGGGGCCGGCGGCGCCGAGGTCGAGATTTTGATCTTGGTAGGACTGAGTGAAAAACGGTCCGAACGCGCAGAGTAATGCCAGCACGAGCAACGTGGCGCCGCCGCACACAGCGAGGTGATTTTTGCGCAGACGCGACCAAGCGTCGCGCCAAAGCGAGTTGCCCGTTTCGATTTGCTCGGGCGTGACGACCGCGGAGGGGAGCGTGGTGGGGCTCATTCGAATTTAAGTTTCGGATTGAGCCAAATCTGGACCACGTCGACCACGAGATTAAGGATGACGATCAGCGAGGCGTAGAGGATGACCGTACCGAGCACCAAGGTGTAATCGCGGTTGAAGGCGCTGTTTACGAATTCGCGGCCGAGGCCGGGGATTTGGAAGATCGTTTCAATCACAAACGAGCCCGTCAGAATTCCGGCGATGCCGGGCCCAAGAAAGGAAACGACCGGCAATAGCCCGCCGCGCAGGGCGTGTTTGAAAACAACGCGGGTCTCGCTGGCGCCTTTGGCTCGAGCGGTGCGGATGTAGTCTTGATTGAGCACCTCGAGCATGCCGCCGCGAGTGAGGCGGGCAATATAAGCGGCGTAGACGCACCCGAGGGTGAGGCAGGGTAAAATGCGATCAGAAGGACCGTACCAGCCGGAGGCGTTCAGCCATTGAAAGCGAATCGCAAACGTGAGTACCAACAGTGGTCCAAGTACAAAGGTAGGAACGCAGATGCCGATCATCGCTGTGGATGAGCAGATATAATCGAGCCAGCCGTTGCGCTTCACCGCGGCGAGGGTGCCGAGCGTGATGCCGATCGTTAGGGCTACGGCCAGAGAGATAAAACCGAGTTCGAGGGATGTCGGTAGTTTGTCCCCGATGATCTCGTTGACCGTGCGGTTGGGGTATTTGAAGGAGGGACCGAGGTCGCCGCGCAAGAGGCTGCCCATGTAATCAAAGTACTGCTGGTAGAGCGGTTTATTGAGGCCGTAGTGGGCTTCGAGGTTACGCAGGATTTCTGGGGTGACGGCTTTTTCTGCGGTGAACGGTCCGCCGGGCACGAAGCGGATCATGAAGAAGGTTGCCGTGATAATGATCCAGAGCACCGGAATGATCTGGAGCAGGCGGCGGAAGGTGAAGCGGAGCATGGTGCGACGGGAGCAGGAGTCGAAAACAGCGTAAGACAGAGCACGAGGCGAATCGATGGCAAGCGTGCGACTCGTTGGGCGCTTGCTCGATAATCAGAGAATCTCGCGCACCGCCGAAGCTTTTGGCGGTGGCGCTTGGAGTTAAGATCCGCTCAATTTTCCAGGTAGATGTGTTTGTAGGGATGGTTGTCCAAGAGCGTGGGGTTGTAGCCTTTCACGCGTGGGCTGACGGCGTGAACTTTGGTGTAAAAATAGATAGGGATGACGGGCATTTCCTCGATTAGGATAGCGTCCATTTTTTGGTAAATCTCGTAGCGTTCGGTGTCGTTTTTGGCGGTTAGGGCAGCTTGGAAAAAACGGTCGTAGTCGGCGTTGGACCAAAGGGTGTCGTTGTTGCCATTGCCGGTGGTCCAGATTTCAAGAAACACATGTGGGTCGACGTAGTCGGCAATCCAGCCGGCGCGTTGAAGTGTATAGTCTTTGGTGACGTGCTGAGTGTTGAGGTAAACCTTCCACTCTTCATTGCGGAGGGTGATCTCTACTCCGAGATTTTTGCGCCACATTTGCTGGATGGCCTCCGCAATGGCGCGGTGATTGGCCTGAGTGTTATAAAGAAGTTCGATGGGTGGGCATCCTTTGCCATCAGGGTAGCCGGCTTCAGCGAGGAGCTGTTTGGCGAGGGCGAGGTCGCCGGTGAGTTTAGCGCGCGGGAAGTAGCCGGCGGTGCCCGGGTAGCTAACGCTGTAGGCTGGAGTCTCGCCGCCACGGGTGATGTTTTTAATGAGACTCTCACGGTCGATCGCGAGGGCTAGGGCGCGGCGCACGCGTTTGTCGGTGAGTGGGGCACGGGTGACGTTGCAGCGGTAAAAATACACGCCCAGCCATGGGTCGATCTTGAGGGCTTCGGGACGTTCTTTGCGGTAAGTATCAATTTTGTTGGCGGGTAACTCGTTAGTCATGTCGAGCTGGCCCGTGCGAAACATTCGCTCCTCGGTGCCGAGATCCTCGGTGGGAAAAAACTCAATCGCGTCCAGTTTTACAATAGCAGCGTCCCAATAGTGGGGGTTGCGCACGACAGTGATTTTTTGTTGAGGGGCCCATTCCTTGAGCTGGAACGGTCCACTACTGACGTGATTGCCGGTGCGCGTCCAAGCGGTGCGTTTCTCGTCGAGCTTGCCGAATTTTTTTACCACGTGTGTGGGCACGATCGTCCAAGCGTAGTGGCTAGCGATGATCTTTAGTAGGTAAGGCGTGGGTGATTTGAGTGTGATCTTGAGCGTGCGATCATCGAGAGCCTTGAAACCGGTTTTGGAGAAATCGGTGAGTTTGCCCTTAGTGTAATCCTCGGCGCCAACAGCGAACCACAGTAGATACGCGTATTCCGCGCCCAGCCCTGGTGAGAGCATGCGCTGGTAGGATTCGACGGCTTGCGCCGCGGTGATTGAGGTACCATCGGACCACTTCGCATTCGTCCGGAGGTGAAAGGTGTAGACCAATCCGTCAGCTGAGATTTCCCAACGATCAGCCAAGCCGGCAATCGGGTGCAGGTCTTTGGGGTCTTCGGTGACCAGGCCTTCAAAGAGCGCCATCATGAGTTTGTGCTCGGGGACGCCAGTGACCGTTTGTGGATCGAGGTCTTGCGGTTCGGCACCGTTGCCCACGCGCCAGATTTGCGGAGCGCTCGCCGGAGCCGTGGTCTTATCGTTTTTGGCGGCAGGAGGTGTGCTTGAAGCTTTTTTCCCGCAGCCAGTCAGCAGCGCGCCTAGCGTCATAAGGCATGAGAAGCTAACGATGGAGCGAATCAACGAGACCTTGCGCAAAGGGTTGAGCAAGCAGCAGCGGAGGGGGTAGTCGAAAGTACGCATGGCTCGATCAGAGCATGTGTCGGGCTGAGCGCAAGCGGAGGCGGGCTTGAAATTGTCGGGGCGTTCGGTGTTGGTGGGAGGCTGGTTTACCCCTTTTACCTGCCCTATGTACCTCGCTCGCCTATTTAACGCCTTCGCTCTTGCTGCTCTTTTTAACACTACTGCCCAAGCTGCGGAGACAAAATTACGCGAGGACGCGTTAAAAGCCCAAGGTAACGTCGCACCGAAAATTGTGCGTTTCACGCCTGAGCAGGAAGCGGCCATTTTGAAAGACGTCAAAGTACCGGAAGGTTTCGACGTCACGCTTTTTGCCAACTCGGCAGCGGCAAATTATCCGGTATTTGTGGCGGCGGCACCCAACGGTGATCTTTACGTCTCGAGCGATGGGAACGGCTCGCTGGGCCGCGATCCGCACCGCGGGCGCATTTTGCGACTCCGCGACACCGACGGTGACGGCCGCGCGGATCAAGTAACGGAATTTGTCAAAGACCTCGATTCGCCTCGTGGCCTCGTCTGGGATCACGACCGACTCTACGTGGTGCACCCACCGCACGTGAGCGTGTTTATTGACCGTGACGGCGACGGTGTCGCCGAGGAATCCAAAATACTCATCAAGGACATCGCCTTTGGTTTTGCCGATCGACCTGCAGACCACACGACCAACGGTCTGAGCCTAGGCGTTGACGGCTGGCTTTACGTCGCGGGTGGCGACTTCGGTTACATCAAGGCCGTTGGCACCGACGGACGCACGGTGCAACATCGTGGTGGTGGTGTGACGCGCTTTCGTCCCGACGGCACCGGTCTAGAAATTTTTAGCCGGGGCACCCGCAACATCGTCGATCTCGCCGTGGGGCCGTTACTCAACATCTTCGCCCGCGACAACACTAACGACGGCGGCGGTTGGGACATCCGTCTCGAAAATTTCACGGGTCTTGAGCATCATGGTTATCCGTATCTGTACAAAAATTTTGGACCCGAGCACGTGAAGCCTTTGGCAGATTACGGCGGCGGTTCAGGCTGCGGTGCGTTGTTTCTGGATGAGCCCGGATTCGGCAAATGGAATGGGCCGCTGACCTGCGACTGGGGCACGGGCGCACTCTGGCACCAAGCGGTCGCCCCGCGCGGGGCAAGCTATGTCGAGACGGCGCCGCCTCAGAAATTTGTGGCGATGACACGACCGACCGACGCCGACGTCGACGCGTTGAGCCATGTTTACCAAGCAAGTTGGAAAGGTGCGACGTTCAACTGGGCGGGCGCAGATGTAGGCTACATCGTGCGCGTATCGCCGAAAAATTTCACGGCGCCGGCTTTGCCAAATTTTGGGCGCGTGAGCGACGCGGAGTTGGTTGCGCTGCTTGAATCACCCAGTCACCGGACTCGCCTTGAAGCGCAGCGGACGCTCTTGCGCCGCGAAATGAACGCGGAGACGACATCGCGGTTGCTGGCTCTCGCGCGCGAACCCGCAAAACCGCTCGTGACGCGCGTGGCGGCAGTTTACGCGATCACGCAACGCGCCTTCGGCGGCAACGTCGATGCGGCCGTCGCTGGCCTGAGCCGCGACGTGGCCTTGCAACCGTATGTGTTGCGCGCGCTCGCCGACGGTGGGAACGATGCGCCGACCGACTCCTTTGCCGCCGGACTGGCGAGCGCGGATGCCCACGTGAAACTTGAAGCGATCATCGGCACCGTGCATCGCAATCTCACCTCACTTGCGCCGCAAATTGCTGCTTTGCTCGGTGATGCAGACGAACGCGTCGCTCACACGGCCTATCGAGCGATCGCTCAACTCGGAGCTTATTCTGCCGGTTTCGCGGTCCTCGATCAGCCGCAAGCAGCCAAGGCGCAACGCACTGGAGCGGTATTTGCATTGGCGCGCATCCACGCGAAGCCCGTCGTCGATGGCGTGCTCGCGCGATTGGAAAAAGAAAAAATACCTGAACATCGGCAGGATTTAATCCGAGTTTTGAGCCGGCTGCATTTCTCCGACGGCGAGTGGAAGGGTGATTCTTGGGGTACGCGGCCCGATACCCGTGGACCGTATTATCAACCCGAAGCCTGGAGCGAGACCCCTCGGATTGCTTCCGCCATCAAAGCGTTGCTGGCAAACGCGACCCCCGCCGAGGCCGGCTATTTGGTCGCAGAAATGAATCTTAATCGTATCCAATCTAATGAAGCGCTCGCGCGTATTATCGCCCTTGCAGCGCAGAATCCGGAGTTCGCAGCCGATGCGGTTATGCAGATGGCTGCGCTGGATGAAATTCCTGCGGAAGGCGTGCCGTTGTTGGTGCGCGCCGCGCGGAACCCTGCGGCCAATGCGGGGGTGCTTGCGCAGGCCGTGGCTGCTTTAGCCAAGACCGATAGCGTGGAAGGCGCGCGTGCGATGTTGGCTGCGCTGGTCTCGTTGAATGACATGAAAGGCGTTGGCAAAGAAAGCGACGCAGCGCGTCAGGCTTTTTTAAACGCGGCGAAACTCGATGTGATGCATACGGTGTTTGAATCAGAGGCGGCACGCGTAGGCACGCCTTCGGCGGTCTGGGCCGAGGGGGCGCTGTTAAAAATTTCGAGCCGAGCGTCGGGTAGTCCTGAGGCGCGTGAACAAGCCGCTAAGACCTTGGCGAGCGGCTGGGAGACGACTGCGCGTCGTATTCAAATCATCAAGGCCGCTGATAAGTTTAAACTCCACGCGATCGACCAGAAAATTCTCGCCGCGGTCAACGACACGGATGCCGACGTCGTAAAGGCGGCGAAGAGCGCGGTGACTTCGTTAAAGTTAGGCGCAAAGGGCGCGGGTGGTGGTCCGCTCGTGGGGACGTTGAGCATCGACGACGCGGTGGCGCAGGTCGTGAAAATGAAGGGTGATGTGGGACTGGGGGAGCAAATTTTTGTGCGGCAGACATGCGTGGCATGTCACACGGTGAGTCAGGCAGAAATGCAGAAGGGGCCTTATCTAGGCAATATCGCCCAGACATACACGCGGCCTGAGTTGGCGCGGAATATTCTTAATCCCAATCTCACGATCGCGCAGGGTTTCACGACCGAGATCGTGAAATTGAAAGATGGCTCGCAACAGGTGGGTTTCATTACGCTCGAAGCGGCCGATCGCGTGAAACTACGTAACGTCGCGGCGCAGGAGTTTACGTTTAACGTGAAGGACATCGCAGAGCGGCAGCGCTTGCCGATTTCCGTCATGCCCGCAGGTTTGGTCGATGGGCTGACCTTACGCGAATTCGCCTCACTGTTGGACTACCTCGAAGCGCTGGCAAAGAAGTGATGGCGCGCTCAGTGCACGAGGGAGACAAATTTCAGCGGATGTAGATCCAGTAAATTCTCATGCCAGCCGCGGACGGAAGCGGCGTGGAAGCGGCGCATTGGTACGTGGTAGAGCGGAATCACGGGCGCCTCAGCGAGGAGTATCGCCTCGGCGCGGCGCAGGAGAGCGTAGCGGGCTGTTTGATCGATGGTGCGTGTCGACTCGGCAATGAGGCGGTCGTAGGCGGGACTGGACCAACCGGTCTGGTTGTTGCCGCCGTCGCTCAGGAAGACATCGAGAAAGGTCGCCGGGTCTAGGTAGTCGCCGTTCCAGAAACCTGCGAGAATGTCGTAATTACGGGAGCGCCGAGCGGAGATGGCGGTTTTCATTTCCTGCTGCACGAGAGCGATATCGATGCCGAGCTGGGTACGCCACATTTGTTGGAGCGCTTCGGCGACGGGTTGCTCGGTGCCGTGGTAGGAATAAAAAATAACCTCGGTCTTAGGGAAACCACGGCCCTCGGGAAAACCAGCGGAGGCGAGAAGACGGCGGGCTTCGGCGATGTCGGTGCTGACGCCGGGCTCTGCGCTGTAGCCGGCGCAGGCGGGAGGGGTGAATGAGGCGGCGGGCGTGTTGCTGTGAATGATGCGTTGGGCTAGTTGCATGCGATCAATCGCGAGGGCTAGGGCGCGGCGAACGCGCGCATCTGTGAACGGCGGGCGTTGGCAATTGAGCCGGAGAATCGCGGTGGAAAGAGCGACGCCATCGTGCAGCAAGGGAGCGAGTGTGGGGTCTTTTTTAGCGGCGAGAATCTTAGCGATAGGCGGGATGGCGATATGAAGTTGGCCTGCGCGGAAAGCGGCTTCGCCGACGGCTGGGTTTTCGATGGGATAAAAAACAGCAGCTTTGAGCGTGACCTGGGCGCGGTCCCAGTAGGTGGCGGATTGGGTGACGCGGAGATTTTGGTTGGGCGTCCACGCTGCGAGGATAAAGGCGCCGTTTCCGACGTGATTGCCAGGGCGCGTCCAAGCGGTGCCGCGTTGATCGATGCGTCCATGTTTCTCAATCGTTGCGCGGTGGAGTGGGTACCAGCATATTTGTGTCACAAGCGTGGGCAGATACGGCACAGGTTGGTGCAGTGTGAGTACGAGTGTGTGCTCGTCGGTTGCGCGAACGCCGACGGCGTTGAAATCGGTGAGTTTGCCGGTGGCGTAGGCTTCGGCGTTTTTTAAAATGTGGAATTGGTCCCGGAACTCGGCGCCGAGAACAGGGGAGAGAATGCGGCGGTATGCGTAGACAAAATCGTGCGCGGTTACAGGATCGGTATTGGACCAGCGAGCATTGGGTCTAAGGTGAAACGTCCACGTGAGGCCATCGGGTGAAACAGACCACGTGGAGGCGACGCCGGGAATCGGTTGGCAGGTGATGGGGTCAACTTCGCAGAGGCCCTCCATGACGGCGCGAATGACGTTGATGTCGGCGGGAATGGTGGTGGTGTGCGGGTCTAGATCGCGCGGCTCGGCGGAGTTGTTGAGGTGAAGTGTCTGCGTGCGATTGCCGGCGGCCACCGCAGTTTCGCGGGCGCTACAGCCTGAAAAAATCACTCCAAGTAGCAGTCCAGCGCTTAGGTAAAATGCGTACGACCAACGCAGGCGTTTGTGGAAAAACATGCGCGCGGGCATGGGTTAAGCGGTTACTGGTGCAACATCTGGTCGCGTCGAGCCTTGAACTCGTTGCCGAGTTTCCACTCGGGCCAGTGCGGGTCGTTGGCGATGCGTCGTCCGACTTCGAGCAGAAACGCTCCGTCTTGCGCGGCGCCTTCAAACGTCCAATCGGGGCGCACCTCGTCGCTGACTTTGTGGTAGTCGTTGGCCGTGTAAGCATCAGCGATTTTTTGGCCGTAATCGGCAGGTTGTCCGAGGTAGGTGCGTCCGGGTTTGGGGTAGTAAGCGGGAACGCCCACTTTCGCGAATTCAAAGTGGTCGCTGCGGTAGTAACCGCCTTTTTCGGAGGCGGGATCGGGTAGCACGGTACGACCCTGGGTTTGGGCGACGATCACGCCGAGCTCGTCGATCGACGAGGCGCCATTACCCACAACCACGATATCTGATGTAGGGCCATGGGCGTTGGCCCCGTCGATGTTGAGATTGGCGAGGGTTTTATTGAGGGGGTAGAGCGGGACGCGGCCGTAGTATTGAGATCCAAGCAGGCCTTTTTCTTCTCCGGTAACGGAGAGGAAAAGAATGCTGCGCGCGGGTTTTTCAGCGGCAGGCAGGGATTTGAAGGCTTGCGCGATCTCGACGAGTAAAGCGGTGCCGGAGGCGTTGTCGTGGGCGCCGTTGTAAATTTGATCGCCGGTGAGTTTCGGATCGCGGCCGAGGTGGTCCCAGTGAGCGGAGTAGACGATGTATTCGTGGCGGTGCTTCGGATCTGACCCAGGGAGTAGGGCGGCGACGTTTTTGGAACCGACGTCGCGTGTGAGGTTAGAGACAGCGAAGGAAGCCTGGGCTTTGAAAGTGACGGGCTTGAAGTCGCGGGTGGCGGCGGCGGCTTTGAGCGCGGCAAAATCTTGGCCGGCTGAGCTAAAAAGTTGCTTCGTGAAATCCAGCGTGAGCCACGCTTCGACGGCGACCCGGGAAGCGTTGGCGTCGGGTGTGCGCAGGTCGAAATTTTCGCGGCCCCAGCTGCCAGCGACGACGGCGAAGGGATATCCGGCGGGCCCCGTCTCATGGACGATAAGGCACGCGGCGGCGCCTTTGGCGGAGGCGATCTCGTATTTGTAAGTCCAACGCCCGTAGTAGGTCATGCCTTTACCTCCGAAAACCTTCGGATCGAGTTGGCCCGTCGCGGGATCGGTGACGGGTGGATCATTGATGAGCATGACCACGGTTTTCCCGCGCACATCGAGGCCCTTGTAGTCGTCCCAACCATACTCAGGCGCGACGATGCCGTAGCCCACAAAAACGATTTCACTGGCATTTACATCGACGCGCGGCGTGACGCGTTTGGATAGCGCGACGTAGTCGATGAGGTGCGTCGGTTTGAACGTTTGTTCGCCGGCGATGAAGGTGGCGGTGGGCTGCGAGGTGATGCCGATCATCGGCACGTTTTGCACGTAGGTGCCGTTAGGGTTGCCGGGAGCTAGCCCGATTTTTTTGAATTCCTCGACGAGATAGGCGACCGTTTTTTCCTCTCCGGGTGATGCGGGCGCTCGGCCCTCGAATTCATCAGAGGCGAGGACTTTGACGCGCTGGAGAATGCTCGCGCCAGAGAGCGTCGGCGGCGTGGCCGCGGAGAGCGAGGCGGTGCCGGCGGCGACCGCGAAGAGCAGGGTAAAGAAACGCATACGCCGACGCTTTAGAACGTCGGTTTAAATGGCAATCCTGCGGGTTTGTTCGCGGCAATCACGGTGCGACTGTAATCGCACTGAAATCGGGCGACCATAAACCGTCTTCGCGCCAACCTTTGACTCGGGGCGAAAGTAGAAAGGTTTTTACATTAAAATAAAGCGGAGTCACGGCCGAGGCGGCGAGAAGCTCATTCTCGGCGGAAACAAAATCTGCTCGAGCAAGGGCTGCGTCGAACGCGGGTGAGCTCCAGCCGGGGTAATTTTCGGGCGCGCCCGTAGCAAAATCACCGAGCAGGTTGGAGGCGTCGGCTACGTCGGGGATCGCATTGATTAACCCGATATCGTAGTCGCCGGTGGCGAGGGCGGCGAGGTGAACGCGGGCTTCGCGCTGGGTGAGCGCGATTTCAAGGCCGAGGTTTTCGCGCCACATGGCTTGAATGGCTTCGAGGACAGCCGGACTGGTCCAGAAGGAAAGTTCGAGGCGCGGAAAATTTTTAGCGTTGAGGCCGGCGGCGGCGAGCAGCGCGCGGGCGGCGGCGGGATCGTGGCGGTGTGACGCCGGTAATTCGCTGGAAGCCTCGGCGAGACGTAGCGCCGGAGGCATCATGCGACCGGCGGCGGGTTGGCCTCCTTGGAGGATTTTTTCGACGAGTTTCTCTCGATCAATCGCCAGAGCGAGGGCTTGGCGTACGCGTGGATCATCGAGCGGGGGGCGGCGCGTATTGAAGGATAGATAACGTGTTTCGATGAGTGGGGATCGTTGTAGCTCGTCGGGATGTTCGGTTTGGTAGGAGGCGATTTTTGACGATGGCACAGACATCGTGGCCTCGATCTGGCCGGCGCGATAGGCGCGTTCTTCAGCGTCACCGCTGTCGAAGCGAATAAATTGAATTTCGTCGAGGCGCACCTGGGAGGCGTTATACCTATTCGGATTTTTGCGGACGATAATACGTTGATCAGCGCGCCATTCGCTGAGGACGAAAGGCCCGTTACCGACGAAATTTTCGGGGCGCGTCCAGTTACGAGCGTACTTAGCAATGACATCGACGCGTACGGGCAACCAGGGGCCGCTAGCGACGATGTGGGGAAAACGTGGATTCGGCTGCTCAAGAGTGATGACGAGTGTGCGCTCGTCGGGGGCACGAAAGCCGACGGCGTTGAAATCGGTGAG
>RGAX01000046.1 GCA_009919985.1 Opitutaceae bacterium | reverse complement strand
TAGAAAACATCGTCCCAAATGAAATAAGCGTGTGATGTGCAGCATGTAGCGATGAGGGGGCGATCCCAACCTGTAAAGAGAGAAAAAACCGACTAGGGAAGTAGTTTTCGATCAAGTCACCTTAGATAACGACTAACATAGCAGGTTTCTTGATGAATTGAAGGCTGGGGGTGACTGATCAGTCTTCTAGGGCTAATTAGAGAATAAAGGAGTCCATTCCTCCCTAACGGTGACTACTTTGCCGCGTCTTCGACAGTCTGTTAGATCATAATGGAATTTCGTGCATAACACCCTTCCCGCGGAGTTTTTTTTAACTCACGCCAAAATCTCGCGCACGACGCGCGCGGGCTCGACGCCGGTGAGACGTTGGTCGAGGCCCTGGGCTTTGAAGGTAAACCGGCTGTGATCGACGCCGAGGCAGTGAAGCAGCGTGGCGTTGAGATCGTAGAGACTCACGGGGTCGCGGACGATATTGTACGAAAAATCGTCGGTTTCGCCGTGAACGACACCGCCTTTTACGCCGCCGCCCGCGACCCACACGCTAAAGCAACGCGGGTGATGATCGCGGCCGTAGTTGGTCTGCGTGAGCGTCCCCTGCGAGTAGACCGTGCGACCAAATTCGCCAGCCCAGACGACGAGCGTGTCGTCGAGCAAGCCGCGTTGCTTTAGATCGGTGACGAGCGCGTAGCAGGCTTGATCCGTGTCGAGACACTGGAGGCGATGATCGCCGGGCAAGTTGCCGTGTTGGTCCCAACCGCGATGGAGGATTTGCACCACGCGCCTCGGCCATGCGGCGCGCGAGCAAGCAACTCGCGGCAAACGAACCGGGCGTCTTCACATCAGGCCCGTAGAGATCGAGCGTCGCGGGCGATTCGTCGGCGAAGTTGGTGAGATCGGGCACGCTCGTCTGCATGCGAAAAGCCATCTCATATTGCGCGATGCGGTTGAGCGTCTCGGGATCGCCATGGCGCGCCTGCGCGTGGTGGTTGAACTTGGCGAGACCATCGAGCATCGCGCGGCGCGTGGTGGCATCAACGCCGTTAGGGTTTTCCAAGAACAACACCGGGTCGCCCTGCGCGCGCAGCGCCACGCCGTTGTGCCCGCCGGGGAGAAATCCGCTACTCCACATCCTAGTGAACAACGCCTGCGCGGAGACCTTGGAAGAAAATTTCGGCGTGAGTACGACGAAGGCCGGCAAGTCGTTGTTCTCGCTGCCGAGGCCGTAGGAGATCCACGAGCCGATGCTGGCTTTGCCGGGGATTTCGCTACCGGTCATGAGAAACGTGCAGGCCGGATCGTGGTTGATGGCGTTAGTGTGAACGGAGCGCACGATGGCGATGTCGTCTACAAGCTTCGCGGTCCACGGGAGCAAATCGCTGACCCACGCGCCGCTGCGGCCGTGTTGCGCGAATTTAAAAATCGAAGGCGCGACGGGAAACTTGGCCTGCCCGCTCGTCATCGTCGTGATGCGTTGGCCGGCGCGGATTGAGTCGGGCAGCTCGACGTTGAACTGGGACTGGAGGCCGGGTTTGTAATCAAACGTGTCGAGCTGCGAAGGCCCGCCGTTCATGTGCAGGTAAATGACGCGCTTCGCCTTCGGCGCGAAATGCGGCAAGCCCGGCAACGCCGGATGAATGCGCGCGCCGGCCTCCGCCGTGACGGCGCCGCGCAAGCGGGGCGCGAGCAAGTTGAGGGCGACGCCACCCATGGCGAGGCCGGCGCCCGCGAAAAATTGCCGGCGCGTGAGTTGGTTCAAGTAATCGTGACAGGGATTCATGGCGGGCTCAGTTGCGGGTGACCGCTTCGTCGAGATTAAGGATGAGATTGGCGACCAAGGTCCACGCGGCGATTTCGGGGGCAGGCTGCGCGGCGGCGGCTTTGCCTTCGCCGTTGGTGAGGATTTTAGCAGCGGCCGCTGTATCGGCGGCAAAGTGTGCGCGGTGCGTAATAAGGGCTTCAGTGAGCAAGGCGCGCTCGGTGCGATCGGGGGTGCGGGCCGTAACGGTGCGAAACGCGAACGCTAGGCGTTGGGCGTCGTCGCCGGGCTGCGCGAGGAGACGCTCAGCAAAAGCGCGCGCAGCCTCGAAGTGTTGCACGTCGTTCATAAGCGCGAGGGCTTGCAGCGGAGTGTTGGAGCGACCACGAACGACGCAGAGGTTTTCGCGCGAAGGCGCGTCAAAGGTCGAGATCGCCGGAGCGGGCGCGGTGCGTTTCCAAAACGTATAGAGGCTGCGCCGATACAAGGCATCGCCGTGGTCTTGGACGTAGGTCTTGGTGTTGCTGCCGCCGAAAGCTACGGGTTCCCAGATGTTGATCGGCTGGTAAGGCCGTACGGGGGCACCACCGATTTCCGGACGCAGCAGGCCACTGACGGCGAGAGCTTGATCGCGAAGAACTTCACCGTCGAGCCGGAGACGCGGGCCACGGGCGAGGAGTTTATTAGTGGGATCAAGTTCGAGGAGCGCGGGATCGACGCGTGAATCTTGCCGATAAGTACGCGACGTAACAATGAGGCGAACGAGGTATTTCATATCCCAGCCGCTCGACATAAATTCACTCGCGAGCCAGTCGAGTAATTCGGGATGCGTAGGCGGATCACCCTGCGCGCCAAAATCGCCCGGCGTGCGCACGAGCCCGGCACCGAGAAGTTGTTGCCAAAAACGGTTCACCGCCACGCGCGAAGGTAACGGGTTTTTTGGCTCTACAAGCCAGTGGGCGAGATCGAGTCGGCTGGCGCGCGGGCCACTGGCGACAAGCGGCGGCAGAAACGCCGGAGTGGCCGGTTGGACGCGTTCGCCGGGTTTGTCATATTGGCCGCGGATGAGGATATGCGCAGGGAGCGGTTCGGGTAGCTCACGCGCGATCAACGAAGCATCGAGGGTGAGTTCGTAGTGAACCTGCTCTGCGAGGAGGCGACGCACGGCGTGGACCTGGGGCTCCAGCGCACCGCGCGTCGGGCCGTAAATGTAATCGCGATAATAATTTTCGAGCCGCTTTTTCTCGGCGTCGTTTTGCTGGGTAGATGAAAGACCGAGGAGAAAAACAATGTCGTTGGGCAACGGCACTGTCGTCAAGTCGCGGGCATTCGACTGCATGAAGCGCACCCACGCGCTTTTGGTGAGGAGCGGATCGTCGAGGGCCTTGGCGCTCGTGCACGTCGTGCCCGCGTGATCCCACCACGCCGCGCCATCGCTTTGAGTGAGACGCAGACCGCGGTAGGCCTTTTTACTCGCGAGACCGGCGGCCAGCGCCGGAATCTCCAGTCGCGCGTAAGCTCCGGCCGCTGGCATCGGCCCCACGACGACGTCACCGTCAGCCGATGGGCGCAGCGCAGCGGGATCACCCCAGACGTAGCGCTTGGTTTTTTCAGCCGATACAAATTCGAGACTCACCGCACGAGGTGTGCGCGCGGGATCGGCGTTAAAATGCACGAAGGCAACCGCCTGTTGATTGACCACGAGCGGAGTTTCGCCGGTGGCAAACGTAAAGACGCGCTCGTTCACCGCGCCTTCGAGCCGCAGAGCCCGTTGACCGCCGACCACGGGAACGGTGGAACCGGAGCACCATTCGCCGGCGGGCGCCAGCGCGCCGAAATTCGCCGCTACCGGCATATCGCCGTCCTCAGCCCATACGACTTCATAGTTGATCGGCGCGGGCTCGGCTTTTTTCTCAGGTTTATCCGCAGAGGTGTTGCTGGGCGTTGCGGGTTTCTCGGCTTCGGCGGCGGGAGCAGGCAGCATCATCGGCAACGTCTGTGCTCGTGCCGAAAGCGCCGCCTGCAACGGAGGCAGTTCGCGGGCGATCGCCTCGATCCGCGCTTGTTGCTGGGCATCGGCGAGCAAGACGATGGGGCCGGGCTTAGGGATGTTTCCATCCCAGCATCGATCCGCGAGGCCTTTGAAAAATGCACCAAACTGGTAGTACTCGCGCTGGGTGAGCGGATCAAATTTGTGGTCGTGACACGACGCGCAATTAGCCGTGAGGCCGAGCCACACGGCGGCGGTGGTGTCGGCGCGGTCCCCGGTGTTGCGCGCTTCAGCTTCAGCTTCGATGGCGCCACCTTCGGAAGTCGTGAGGTGCGAGCGGTTGTAGCCGGTCGCCACGAGCTGATCGATACGTGGATTCGGGAGCAGATCGCCGGCGAGTTGTTCGATGGTGAATTGGTCGTAGGATAAATTGCGGTTAAACGCCGACACGACCCAATCGCGGTAAGGCCAGAGGTTGCGGACGTTGTCGAGATGGAGGCCGTGGGTGTCGGCGTAGCGCACGACGTCGAGCCAGTAGCGAGCGAAGTGTTCGCCGTAGCGCGGCGAGGCGAGCAAACGCGTGACGACGCGGTCGTAGGCATCGGGCGCGCGGTCCTTCAGAAAGGCATCCATTTCCTGCGGTGTCGGCGGCAGGCCCGTGAGATCGAGCGTGAGGCGGCGCAAGAGCACCTCGCGCGAAGCCTCGGGCGCGAGCTTAAGTTTTTTATCAGCGAGCTTAGCGCCGATGAAGCGATCGATCGCGGCGTCATTGGTTTTCGCGCCGCCGACGGCCTTGGGTAAATCGGGGCGAGTGACGGGTTCGTAAGCCCAGTGGTTTTGATAAACGGCTCCTTGCTTAATCCAGCGCTTGATCAAGGCGCGTTGCTCGGGCTTGAGCGGAAGCTTGTGCGAGTCGGGCGGCGGCATGACTTCTTCGGGGTCATCGCTCATAATACGTTGCCACGCTTCCGACTCGACGAGATCACCGGCCGCAAAGGCGCGAATACCTTCACGCGACGAGAGCGCCTCGGCGCCTTGATCGAGGCGGAGTTTGGCTTTGCGGTGGCCGGCGTCGGCGCCGTGGCAGGCGAAACAGTTGTCCGCGAGAATAGGGCGGATGTGCTCGTTGAACGAAATTATTTCCTGCGCGCGCACCACGCTCGCCGTAGCAACTGCGAAACCTAAAATTAAAATGAGGCGAAGCGACGGCACGGGGTTGAAAATTGAATTACAAAGCGGGGAACAGTTCTTGGTGCACGACGATGATTGAGGAGGCAATATAATCGGCATCCTCCATCGTGTAGAGCCAACCAATTGGAATGGCGACGAAGCGCCGCGTGAGTTCCTCAGTAAAAGGGAAATCTTCCGCACGGTAACCGGGCGTGGGCCAAGGTTCGAGTCCACGAAACGGTGACGCACCCGGCGCATGCGCGCGGCCGTTTTTCACGTAATCGCGATGATACTGCGGATAAGTGCCGGTGCGTTGACCGCAGTTCACGTTGCGTGCATCGATCTTTTCACGGAACGCCATGGCCTGAGCGCTATCGGCCAAAAACAAATACAACTCGAAGCCAAAATCGCCCGCCGGATCCGGACTGCGCCGCAACGTAAGTCCGTGCAGGCTGGCGACGCGCGTAGTGATCCGCTCGTGCAGCGCCCGACAATGCGCGCGCAGAGTCTCGAGCTTACGCAACTGCGCGAGCGCAACCGCCGCGGTGAGTTCCGACATGCGAAATTGTCCGCCCGCAAAGGCCTCGCCCATCGCGGGCCGAATCGCGGCGTGGTAAGGCCGGTAGTTGCCCAGATCGTGAAACCTTACCGCGCGTTCGTAGAGCCAGCCGTCGCGCGTGACGACCATGCCGCCTTCACCCGATGTCATGGTTTTATTCGCCTGAAAACTGAAGGTCGCGATATCGCTCCAAGTGCCGACCTTGCGACCACGGTAGCTTGAGCCAATCGACTGCGCGCAATCCTCGATCACAAATAGACCGCGACGGTGCGCTTCGAGTTGGATGCGATCCATTTCGGCGGGCACGCCTTGGTAGTGAATCACCAGGACCGCCCGCGTACGCGGCGTCGTCAGACGAGCTATCTCCGCGGGATCGAGGTTGAGCGTGTCATCAATCTCCGCCAGCACCGGCCGCGCACCCACACGCACAATCGCCGTGAAGCACGCGATCCAACTCCACGCCGTCACAATCACCTCGTCGCCTGGCCCAATGCCCGCGGCCGCCATCGCGACTTCCAACGCGCCCGTGCCGCTGCTCACCGCCAACGCATAGTCGGTACCGATGGCTTCTCGAAATTCTTTTTCCAAACGTGCCGTCATCGTGGGCGGCACCGTCGGATCAAGCCCCGCGTAGCGAAACAACGCCTTGCTCCGCAGGACCTCAAGGACAAGTGCCTCTTCTTCTACACCGATGGCGGCGAGGCCAAGACCGGGCACAGGACGGGGACGAAGTTCGGGGTTCATCTTGTTTTCAAATTGGATTCAGCGCGATGTCGCGAGCGCACCGATGAAATTATCGGCCTCAAAGACAAAACCAAATTCGAGCGCAACGCGCCACAAGGCCTGTTGTTTCTCGCGTTCGTCGCGCGCCGTCTCGCGGTTTTCCACGGCCGTCACCGCATCACGAATCGTCGAACACATCACGCCATAGCGCTTCATGTCCACCATGCCGCCGGGCGACATCAGCAAACACCAGTTGATCGCGAAGCCCACGTAGACGAGGTGATTCACGCCATGCGCGCGGCATAGCGCCGCCAGTTGCGGACCGTTCTCCGCGATCCCTTCCTCGCCCAACGGCCGTGCGGCCGGCGCAAAATCGAGCTGCGCAAAACCGGCCTCGACGTCGGGACGATTGTGCGGACCAACAAAAACGTTTTCCGCGCGAAATGCCTCCAAGCGCTTGTAAACCGGATCCTGCGTGATCGGCGTCAGCGCGTACGTCGCTCCCGCCAAACGTGCCGCGCGCTGATACCCCGGCAGGTGCGAATAATAGTCCCGTCCGCCAACTACATGAAAAACGGGCAAAGGCGACGCGCGCACCGCCGACAACAGCGGTGGGAATACCTCGGCCAAGATTTTCAATGCGCGAGGATGATATTCAACGGCGCGGCGCCAGCCCGGCCATTGCGCCATCGTGCCCGCTTCCCAAGCGTGCATCACGACAAGGGCGGTGTGTTGCGGCGCGATTTCGACCTCGCTATTTTGCCAACCGCCAAAGTTTTCCGCGGGCACATCGCGCCCGTAATCGGCGTCGAATTGCTGATAGGTATGGGCTCGTAGGCGAAGCGGTTTCATCGGCGCGGACGTGAGATTACCCACAAAATTCCAGCGATAATAAACAACAACAGTCCGGCGATGGCGTTGATCATCGGTGGCGCTAACGGCGACGAAGGCAAAAACGCGCAGATGCACAAGACCACGGCCAACAGCGCACATACGCCGGCCAGCATTTGGAAGTCGCGTAAGCCGCCGATCGGCACGACGCCGTCGCTCGGCACGGGGGTACGCAGGTCGACGTCGAGCTTCTGTGCTTCGAAGCTCCGAGGATCATCGGAGCGGTAGTAAAACGCCGAGATCACAAACACCAACACCGCGGCCAACGAGGCGCTCAGCATGTTGCGTTCGTACGCATGTCCCGGCCACAGGTCCAAGGCCATGCAACCAAACGCTGCGATAAACGCCGCCGAGCACGAAGCCATGCCCGACCACCACGGCGTTTTCCGATAAATCATCCCCAATAACACCGGCATCATAAAACCTGGGCCAGTCATCGAGTAATATTTGAGCCCAAAATCAAAAGCTCCACCAGTCCGTGCGATGAACATCGCCGCGACAATGCCTAGTACGCCAATCACGAGCATCGTGAGCTGCGCGACGTGCATCTGATGTTTATCCGTCGGCACCGATTGTCCGAAACGGCGACGCAGCGGCACATAAATGTCGCGCGTCGTAGTGGCCGCGAGCCAGTTGAAGCCGTCACTCGCTTGCCCGAGGGTCGCGGAGAGAATCGCGGCCACGACAAAACCGATCATGCCGTGCGGCAGCAACAGCATCGCGAGGCTTACAAAAGCCGTTTCCTCGGGCGCCTTTACCCCCGGCCACATCGCGGCGAGATCAGGGAAGATCACGCGCGCACCCATCACTGGGACGATCCACAATAACGGCCCCACGACGGAAAGCCCCGCGCAGAGGATTGCCATTTTACGCGCTCCTTTTTCATCAGGCACGCTTTGGTACCTCTGCACCTGCCACCAGGCGACGTTGTAACCGAGGAGCACGTTGATCGCATAGCTAAACAAAAACCACGGCTGCGCCGCCTGCCCTTGCACGGTGAGCATCTCCGCCGGCACGTCGTGGACCATCTTGGCCAAACCCGCGCCGATCCCTTCGCCACCGCCGAGGTAGCGGAACGTCACCGGAAAAATCAGCACCGAGGTTACCAAAATGATCACGCCCTGAACCGCGTCACTCAACACCGCCGCCCAAAGCCCGCCGATCACCGTGTACAGAATCATCACGACTCCGACAGTGAGCATCGTGAGTTCAAGTCCGCTGAATTCAAACCCGAGCACCAGATGCGCTTCTTTGGAAAAACCCAGCGCCGTGGCGACGAAGATACAGAGCACATAAAGTCCCTGTCCGATGCCGATGATCTGGGGCACGATTGCTGTCACGGTATAAAAATACGTCGTCGACGGTGAAAAACGCCGCGTAAGAAACTCCAGCGGTGAGTTGATCCGAGCGCGCCGCCAACGACCGGCGAAATACCAAGCACCGATGAGATAGGCCCACGCGGCCGACGTAAAAATTACGGCCGCCCCGATACCGTTTTTATAAGTAAAGCCGGCCGCCGCGACGAACATGAAGGCCGAGAAACCCGAAACCCAGTTGGAAACACCCGCGAGAAACCACGGAATTTTTCCTATCCCAAAATAAAGCGCGATAAGCGCGTAGTCGTAGGCGTTGACGATATTAAGGTGAAGCATCGCGTTTAAATTTTAAAAGGTAAGGACGGGCACCTCAGCCGTGGTAACGAGTGTCACTTTGATCGCACGGCCTAAGTGTGTGCCGCTCACACGCCAACCGTTTGAAGTGCGATCCGCTACGAGAGCGCCCGACGAAGATGACGTCGGCGCGGCGGCGCTGACGGTGATGAATTCATGGTCGAGCGCGGATGCACTTTCGACTTCGCCGAAGGGATGAACTCCCTCGGCCTCGGGCAAGTCCAACTTGCCCGCGCGCACCGTAATAGTACCCACTCCGCTAGCGGTCGCGGTGAGTCGTGCGCCGGGCCGATGCGTCGTAAACGAGCGATCATTCGCTACAACCCGACCGTGGTCGTCGTCGTTGAACGCTTGAAACCGCGCCTGCACCGCCATCGGGATTCCCGCGAGGTTCACACGGTCGAGCACGATCAAAATATCGGGCTTCAAGAAAACGAGTGTGCGCAGAACGCGGCGCACCTGCGGCAACACCAGTTGATAAGCCTCGGTCGCCTCGCTGGTGACACTCATCCCATTCGGACCGGTGCGAAAATCGCGCACGTGCGCCCACGCCCAAGATGCGTTCGTGCCTTCGTGGCCGTCGTGATATTGATGACCCTTGCCGCCGATCAGCAGCGCGGAGTGAGCTTCGGTTTGCCGAAGCAACCAACGCGGATGATTCGGTATGTACGCCGCCTTGAACGGATCGTGAAAAAGGCGTTCGCCGTAGGCTTTGAAGATGACGCTGTTGCGGTCCGCATGTTCGTGATTGGCCGGACCACCGCTGCGAAAAGCCACCACGCTGTCTGCGACCGCCCAACCCGTGCGCGAAATCACCAGGCCATTGGTCAGATTTACGTCCAATAATTCCGGCCCCGGCGCAGCGAGCGCGGCATCGGGCCGAAACCACACGGCGGCCGGCCACAATTCCAAACTCCCGATCGTGCGCGCTACCTGATCCGACAACGGATCCGCGTGTACGCGGCCGACCCACGAAGCGATGGACGTGTCGATCGCGGTTCCCGAATCGCCGAAATTCACCAGGCCCTTCGCCGGGTCGATTTCGCCCTTCGGGACCGCGGTGTATTCTTTTTTCTCCTTCGCATTCACGTAAACCGCGCCCGCCGTAGGCATCGCCAGACTGAGCGCGTAACGCACGGTGCCGCGGTAATTGATCAGGCTGCGCTGATCGATCCCCAGTCGGCGGTATTGCGCCTCGGCGAACAAAATCAGGTGAAGCGTCGTGTAACCCCAATAGCCCGCGCCTTCGTCGAAACTGCCGTCGCTGCCGTACATCGTCGCAAACGACTGCGCGCTCTGTTGCGCCAATTCGAGCCAACGCGCCGCGTCAGGGTGACGGCCTTGCAGGCAAATCGCCGCGAGACCGAGCGCGCACGTAGGGATAATTTTTAGATTCGTGGCGTTGAGAATCAGCGGCCAACGCGTGAGATCCATTTTACCCGGGAAGTTTTCCGCCGGATTCATCGACCAACCGCGCACGCGATCCGGATACTTCATGCCGTAGAGAGAAAGATAACACGCGGGCGCACCCTTGATGGCGATCTGCTCTTCCAGCGCCGCGCGCTCAGCGAGGGTCAACTCCGCGCCCAGCCAGTCAAGGGCGAGGCAAAATGCGATGGTCGTCTCCGGCGCACGTTGCAAGCCGATGACCTGCGCGCCGCCCTCGAGGAAATAATCCCACTCCGCGTAAGCACTCAGGCGCTGAATCGCCAAGCGCGCGAGTGCGAGTTCGCGTTTTTCACCCGTGAGCGCGAAGACCAACGCGGCGTGCTCGAGAATACCGCGCGCCTTGGCTTGATCCATGATGTGATCGGTGAGTTTGATCTCATCGCGCAAAAACAATTCTTCGGCAGCAAGATCGCGGCGTAAAAGTTTGGCGCGCAAAGTCGCGAAACGGGGCAGTTCCAGATTGGCGCGGACGCTCCGGCAGGCACCACTGATGCCGCGAAGGCTGAATTCGCCTGATTGAGCGCACAGACTCCGGCGAGCGCGGTGGCGGTTTTTAGGAACGAGCGACGCGTGGACATGGTGATTTAAACTTTAAACCGTGATCACCGGTGCGCCAACGCTGGCGGCGGTGAGTGTGATTTGAATTTTTTGGCCCGCATGAGTGCCGCTCACGCGCCAGAGGCCAGCAGTGCGTTCGATCGCCAGCGAGCCGTGGTCGGCACCGGTCGGACGCGCGGAGCACACGGTTAGGATTTCATGATCCAGCGCAGGCGCGTCTGCGATCTCTGCAAACGGATAAATGCCGTCTTTTTCTTCGAGTTTGAGTCGATCCACCCGCACCACGCGGCCAGTAGCCGGCGCCACGCGGGCGAGGAGCGACGCGTGGGGTCGCTCGATGCGGAAGGTATCTTCGGTGGCGGAAACCTTGGCCGCATAATCCTCGTGATTGACCTGAAAACGCACCTGCACGGTAGCGGGATTTTTTGAGAGCACTACGCGGTCGAGAAACACGACGATGTCGGGCTTAAGAAACACCAACGTGCGTTGCACCCGCGCTACGTCGGGGTTTACGAGTTGATATGCGTCGGTCGCCTCGCTGGTAACACTCATCCAACCAGAGCCCGTGCGGTAGTCAGTCACGTTGGCGACAGCCCACGAAGCGTTGGTGCCCTCACTGCCGTCGTGATATTGGTGACCCTGGCCGTTGATGAGCACGGCGGTGTGCGCCTCAGTCTGGCGGAGTAGCCAGCGCGGATTAGTGGTCACGTAGGCGGCGCGGAATGGATCGTGCAGGAGGCGTTCGCCGTAGGCTTTGAAAACAACGCTGTTGCGGTCGGCGTGTTCGTGGTTGCCGGGGCCCCCGCTGCGCAAAGCGATTACGTTGTCTTGGGCCTGCCAGCCCGTGCGCGAGACGACAATGTCGTTAGCCATGCGATGATCGAGTAAGGCCGTCTCAGGCGCCGCCGCTCTCGCTACAGGGTCGTACCAGATAAGGCCGAACAACGACTTCGCTTCACCGATGTCGCGCGCAACAAACTGCGCGACCGCGTCACCCTGTGTACGCGCGACCCAAGCCGCGACGGAGACATCAACCGCGCCGTTGGCGTCGCCATGGTTTACGATATCGAACGCCGGTTTCACCATCGGCATCGTGTAGCCTTTGACGTGCGTGAAGTCCGTGACCTTACGGTGATCGTCAATCGTGGGCATCGTCATCATCAGCGCATAGCGCACTGAGCCCGGGTAGTTGATCAGCTGACGGTCATCAATGCCCTGCGTGCGCCACAACACCTCGGCAAACAGCGCCATATACAGCGTAGTGTAGCCCCAATAGCTCACGCCCTCATCGTAGCAGCCATCGCTACCGTACATCGTGGAAAATGCCTTCGCGCTCGAGCGGGCGAGCTCGAGCCAACCCTCGGCCTCGGGCCGGCGACCTCGGAAATAACACGCCGCGATCCCCAGCGAGGCTGTGGGGATAATTTTGAGATTGGTGGCGTTGAGGATGATCGGCCAGCGCTTAAGGTTGATGTGGCGAAATTCATCGACCTCGCTGCGCGGATTCCAGCCCCAGCCTTGGACCCGGTCGGGATACTTCATCCCGTAAACTGCAGCTCGACAGGCCGGCACGCCCTTAGCCAACACCGCTTGCTCAACCGCCTCGCGTTCGCTGGCGCTAACCTCATCGCCGAGCCAATCGAGCGCCATGAGCAACGCCACGGTGCCTTCGGTGGCGCGTTGCATCCCGAGAATCTGCCGGCCGCCCTCGGTAAAACTATCCCACTCCGGATAATCCAACATGCGCTTCATCGCGAGTTTCGCGAGCGCGAGCTGAGCGGGATCGCGATTCACCACATAAATAAACGCCGCGCGCTCGAGAATCCGCTGCGCGCGCAACAGGTCGATCACGTGGTTGTTCAACCGAATCCTGTTTTCGAGAAAATCCCTATCGGCCGCCACATCAGACTGCAGCTGCGTTTGCCAAAACTCCGCGAAACGTGGATCACTGGCGTTTGCGCGGATCCGCGGCAAATCCGCGGCATCGAATAGCAACCCGCGGCCTGCGAAACGCGCGCCGGCCTTGGCGGTGGGGCCCGCTGGCGACTCGGCGCCGCCAACATTCAGTCGCACCAAGGGCAACGCGGCAGCGAACAAGGTGCTAGATTGCAGAAAAGCGCGGCGCGAGGTAGACATGGGGTGGTGCTCTGTTACCTGCGTGCAACCAACTGCACGTGGGTCACGAGCAACCTAAGTCACGTCGCGGCGCTGTCATGGCCAAAAACGCGACCGCCCCGATATTTTTACGGAATAATCAAACTCCGGCGTGGTAGCGTGCGATGGCAACGGCGGCATAACTGCCGATTTCATCACCGAGTACCGCAGGGACCACGGTGCAGACTTGCGCGCTCTGCGGCAAAGCCTCGCGGCGCAAAACCTCTTGCATAGCCGGAGCGATGAAGCGCTCACAACGGGCATAAATACTCCCGATCACAAAACGCTCCGGGTTGAGCACATCGACCAGCAAAGCAAGGGCTTCGCCCAATTTTTCACCAACGTCGCGCCACAGTTCGAGTGCAAGCGCATCGCCTGCCGCCGCGGCTTCACCCACAAGTCGCGCGGTGAGTTCGGCCGGCGGCACCGACTGCAACATACTTTTCCCGGTGCAACTCACCACGCGTTGCCGTGCGAGTTGCGCTATGCCACCACCAGAGCAAAAGCCCTCGAACGAGCCTTTTTTATTATAACCCAGCGGGCCATCAGGTGCGAGGCGTAGGTGACCAACTTCACCGGCGTTACCGTTAGTGCCTTCAAATAGACGACCATCGAGAATGAGGCCTGAGCCCATGCCCGTACCCATCGTGAGGAAAATCATATTCCGACACCCGCGCCCGGCGCCAAACTGCCACTCGGCGAGAGCGCAGGCATTGGCGTCGTTCATCAAAAATGACCGGCACCCAAAGCGTGCCGTCAACTCGGCGCAAATCGCGATGCGGTCCCAGCCTGGAAGATTGGGGGGCGACAAAATCAAGCCCTGCGTCGCATCGAGTGGCCCGCCACACGAAACGCCTAGCACCGTAGCAGGCGTCGGTTGCAGTTTGGCTACCTCAGCGTAGATCCTACTGAGCGTTGTGTGGACATCGGTCGTAGCCCAACGCGCCACTTCACGCACGCGGGTCGGGCCTTCGGGAATGCTCACAGCGCACTTAGTGCCGCCGATATCGATACCAATGAAATTTACCATGGGGAGGTCTTGGGTATGACTCGTGCTTTGAAGCCTAGACTCGCGCTGGCAAGCCGCTTTCTCTCCCCTAGCGCCTAATATCACGTGTTTCCCCCCTACTCCATGAAAGCTCTTTTTTGCTCCGCCGTACTCGGTTTTGTGCTGTTTAACCTGAGTGCTTGCGCCAAGCGCGAGACGAAGGTCGAAGCAGGCAACCGCACGCAATCGATCCACATCGGCAACCTCGGTGAGCCCAACGATCTCGATCCGCACATTCCCGACAGCCAGAACACCGGTGCCATCGTCATGGCCTTCTTCGAGGGACTCACCCAGTACGATCCAAAAACTAGCCAGCCCATCCCCGCTGTCGCCGAGCGCTGGGAAGTCGACGCGGATAATCTCACTTGGACCTTTCACCTGCGAGAGAAAGCGAAATGGTCTAACGGCGATCCCGTAACCGCCGACGATTTTGTTTTCGCGTTTCAACGCATGCTCTCACCGAAGCTTGGCGCCGAGTACACGTACATGCTTTTTGCGCTGAAAAATGGTGAAGCCTTCAATACCGGTAAAATCACCGACCCTGCCCTCATCGGAGCCCGCGCAGCCGACCCCCACACACTCGTACTCACGCTTTCGCATCCAGTGCCGTATTTACCTTCGATGCTGTGTCACACGTCATGGTATCCGCTCCACCGCGCAACGATTGAAAAATTCGGCGCATGGGACCAGCGTGGCACCGCTTGGACGCGCCCGGGCAATCTAGTCGGTAACGGCTATTTCACACTGACCGAATGGAAACCAAACCAATACGTACGGGGGACGAAGAGCGCCACGTACTGGGACAGGCAGGCCGTGAAGCTTAATGAAGTTTTCTTTTATCCAATCGAAAGTGAAGACGCTGAAGAACGCACGTTTCGTTCCGGTCAACTTCACGTCACCAACACCATCCCGATCTCCAAAATCGCCGTCTACGGCAAAGAACATCCCGAGCTGTTTCATCCAGAATTATTTCTCGGCACCTATGCGTATCGTTTCAACGTCACGCGCCCACCGTTCAACGACGTGCGCGTTCGTCGTGCGTTGGCGATGGCGATTAATCGCGAACAAATCGTGCGCGACGTGAGTCGTGGTTATCAGGTCAGCGCCGGCCACTTTAGTCCACCAGGTATCGCCGGTTTCACTGCCCAAGCGCAAGTTCCCTACGACCTCGCAGCCGCGCAAAAACTCCTCGCCGAAGCCGGTTTTCCCGGTGGCGCCGGCTTCCCGAAAGTCGAAGTCTTGATCAACACCAACGAAGGCCATCGTCTCATCGCCGAGGCCATCCAACAAATGTGGCGCAAAGGACTTGGCGTAGAGGTCGGCGTTTACAATCAAGAGAGCAAGGTCTGGGCGACGTCGATGCGTTCGCTAAATTACGACATCGCTCGCTATGCATGGATCGGTGACTACCTCGACCCGAGCACGTTTCTGGATATCATGGCTAGCGACAGCGGGAACAATCAGACCGGCTGGAAAAACGCTGAATATGATCGCTTGCTCGAGACCGCGAAATCCACCGTCAATCCGGCACAGCGTTACGCCTATTTTCAGCGCTGTGAGGCGATTCTCGCTGAGGAATGCCCGCTCGCTCCAATCTATTTTTATAGCCGCAACAACCTCCGTTTAACCAACGTCAAAGGATGGTACGGCAACCTACTTGATTTCCATCCACTCAAGGGCGTCTACCTCGAAGCGGACGAGAAATAAAATAATCCACGAAATTTTTTACGCCCCGTTATTTTTGAGCCGTTTTTTCTCCGCTAAAAACTACAGCACCCGAGGTATCGTGCAATCGCAGCGTTAGGGCTGGACCGCCCAGACCCGTTTTTACCTCACCAGAAAGAAAACCACCGAAACCGGTTCGTAGAAAACGATGCTGCGGACGTGGGGTTTTTTCGTCCCATCCGCCCGCGTGTGCGTTGCTCGCGGCGCCCACACTCCACTCTTCGATACCCGTCACTGCATCACGTGAAACGTACTGCCAATGCCGATCCCCTGTTATCACGGTGAGGTTTTTGTGCCGCGCCAAAAGCTCGCGGATTTTTGCACCCTCAACTGAGTAACCGGTATTCGAATAATTATCATCCTTCGCTGCACGATCTGGACCCACCA
>RGAX01000444.1 GCA_009919985.1 Opitutaceae bacterium | reverse complement strand
CGGGTCCCCTATTTCCAAGTCTCCCGTGCGGGCCTGAAACTCGATGGCTCTCACCCGACATTGCTTTACGGATACGGTGGCTTCGAGATCTCGATGACCCCCGCCTACAGCGCCGGCAGCGGCGCGGCGTGGCTTGAGCGTGGCGGCGTCTATGTGCTTGCGAACATCCGTGGTGGAGGCGAATTCGGCCCGCTCTGGCACCAGGCCGCTCTCAAAGAAAACCGCCAGCGCGCCTACGACGATTTTATCGCGATCGGCGAGGACCTGATCAAGCGCCGTGTCACCTCGACGCCCCACCTCGGCGTGATGGGCGGGAGCAACGGCGGCCTCCTCGTGGGCGTGATGCTCACGCAGCGGCCCGATCTCTTCGGCGCGGTCGTCTGCCAAGTTCCACTGCTCGACATGCAGCGCTACAGCCAACTGCTCGCCGGTGCCAGTTGGATGGGCGAGTACGGCAACCCGGCTGTACCTGCCGAGTGGTCCTACATCGCGCGCTACTCCCCTTATCACAACGTCCGCCCCGGCGTGATCTATCCGCGCGTCCTCTTCACGACCTCCACCCGTGATGATCGCGTGCATCCTGGCCACGCCCGGAAAATGGCCGCTAAACTCGACGCCCAAAAAGCGAATGTCCTCTACTACGAAAATATCGAGGGAGGCCACGGAGGCGCGGCGAACAATCAACAATCCGCCTACATGAACGCCCTCGCCTACACGTTTCTGCTGAAGCAACTGAGGTAACGCTCGTCGCATCCCGTGGCGGGTTTAGCCCCAACACGCCCTGCTAAAATTTAAGCAGTTAAGGAAACTCACTATAGCTAGTACAGATGCCTCCAAAGAAAGATACGGTTCAGGCGCTTCTTCTTACGCAAAAGGCGGAGGTAAAGGAGATTGAGCTTCCTCTTGGAAAGGATGGGACGCTCGGCCTCCCTGCGCTCAAAAGCTCTCTAAAAAAGAAGGAGGCACCCGAAGTCCTCGGCACCTACAAGTATAAATCACAGACCCTATTCCTCTTCGGA
>RGAX01000443.1 GCA_009919985.1 Opitutaceae bacterium | reverse complement strand
TCGGTGGCTAAGAGAGGTGCACCTGTCGCGGCGTCGAACACCGTTGTGCTCCGCGGCGGGAGGTTGACCGCAATCGTGGGTCCGTCGGGCAGATGAAGTTGGCGCGCGCCGCCGTGCAGCGTGTGCACCATCAATAGGCCATCACCCAGCAGCGTGGCATCGTCGTGATCGTTAATCACGTGACAGCCCGCGCAGCGACCCAAGGCGCGGAGGAAAGTCGGTTCGGTCGGGGCCAGGGCAAAGGTCCACCAAGTCGCCGCCGCCGTCTCGCGCCGTGCCGCACTCACGCTGCCATCACTCCAGCGTCCGATCACGTGCTCGGCCGGGGCGGTGTCGCCCCAACCGGCGTAGCCAGTGAGCGCTAAATGGCGTCCGCCGGTGGCGAGCTGAGTGGTGATGAGTCGGCGCTGCGCCTCTGTTAGAATTGGCGTGGTGCCAAAAATAATCAGGCGAAACGGCGATAGATCCATCGTGGCCAGTTCTCCGATGAGGGCTTCATCGAAGACGAGTCCCGAGCGATAAAGTCCCTCAAGCAATCCATCCATGCCGCGCGCCGAGAAAGGATTGGGCCCAACGGGAGGTTGGGCGCCAAATTTGAAACCTTCCAAGGACCAGCGTTGGGCCACGGTGTGGCAGAAGGACCAAGGGTCGTGGACCACGAGCGTATCGGCAGGACGCGTGAAAGGATAAGCGTGCCGCGCCTGAGCGACGCGGTGAATGGCGGCAATTTCCTGACTCAAGCGCGGATCATCCCACCAGCCGACATTGCCGTGGGAAGCAAAAGCGGGGGTGCCGGCCACCATGCCAAAATCATACCACCATTGGCCGCCGCCGCGCAGTACGGCTTGCAGCGTATTGCGCCGGAGGCAGGCGATATCATCGGCGGGCGTGGTCTCGAATTTTTTGTCCCACGGACAACCCACCAAAAAAGTCCCGTGATCATTTTCATCGAGCCACAATTTGCCGGCGCGGCGCACGCTGCCTAAAATTCCGCGGGCGTGACCCGAGCCGCCCATCGC
>RGAX01000442.1 GCA_009919985.1 Opitutaceae bacterium | reverse complement strand
GCTGGGCAGGTTTTCGATGAGCTTGGTATGCAGCCCGCTGCGACGCGAGGCGTCGGAACGCATGTTTTCTGCTTCGTTGAGCTTGCGCTTGCCGTCGGCTTCGACGTCATAGCGGTAGGCCGCCGCCTCGGCGGTGACGCGTTCGGCACTCGCATGGTCGACCGCCGCGATGCGCTCGGATTCGGCCTCTTTGGTGCGCTTGATCGCTTCACGCTCGGCCTGTTGGCTGGCCTGGATCAGGTCAATCGCCTTGCGCCGTTCGGCAACCTCTGTCTCACGTACGGTGGCCACGTGTTCCTGTGCAGCAATCATCAGCGCGCGCGCGCCTTCGGCCTGGGCCTGGGCCTCAGACTCGGACTTGGACATCTCGGCTACCGCAATCACCCGGTTCTGCTCTTCAATTTCCAGGGCGCGGCGGCGTTGGATATCGAGTTGCGCGGTCTCCTGCTCGCGCAGGATGCGCTCAGTCTCGACCGCGCGCACCTGGTTGATACGGGATTTTTCAATTTGCTCGGTAGCACGGATTTGCACTTCTTCGGTGTCGCGTTCGCGCTCGGTTCGCTCACGCGCAATCTCGGCTTTTTGCTGGGCGCGACGGGTTGCCACTTCGCTCTCTTGCTCAAGGCGCGCGTACTCGCTTTCGCGATCAATGCTGAGGGCGAGCTTTTCGGACTCAAGGTTCTTTTTGCGGATCGCAATCATCGTGTCCTGCTCGATGTCGTTACGCTTTTTCTTGCGGGTTTCAATCTCTTCGGTCAGGCGGGTCAAACCCTCGGCGTCAAAGGCGTTGGTGGGGTTGAACATTTTCATGTCCGCCTGGTCCAGGCTGGTCAGCGACGCGGTCTCCAGCTCCAGTCCGTTGTCGGTCAGGGAGTTGGCCACCAGTTCTTTGACGCCGCGGATGTATTCGCTGCGCTTTTCATGGATTTCTTCCATGGTCATGCGCGCGGCCACCGAGCCCATGGCGTCGACAAAACGGCCTTGCACCAGGTCCTTGAGGCTGTCCGGATTGAGCGTGCG
>RGAX01000441.1 GCA_009919985.1 Opitutaceae bacterium | reverse complement strand
CCATGAAATTACATTTTCTTTTTGGTCTGAGTTGGCTCGTCACTTTTGCGGTCGCCGCCCCGCCTGAGCCGACGCCGGGCTTTGTGCAGGCGGTCGACCAGGCTCCGACCACTACCTCTGTCCCTACGCTGGAACCGGCCCAATGGTTATTGGCTCATCTGGATGTTGAGACGACGGGGCTCGTGCCCGGTTATCACGAGATGATTGATGCCGGCTGGGTAATTACTGATCTCGAAGGCCGCGTGGTTGATACATTGTTTATACGCCTGCAGCCCGAGCATCCGGAGCGACTTTCGCCGGGGGCGGCGCGCGTCAATGGGTTTGATGCGGCGACTTGGCGCGCCCAAGGGGCGCTGACGCCGGCGGCGGCGGTGGCGCAGATCTTTGCTTTTCATGAACGCGTGACCCGCGGCAAGCACGTCTTGTTGGTCACGTTTAATTCTCAATTCGACACCGCTTTTCTCGATCACCTGCTGCGCGGGGAGCAGCGCAGTTGGCGGGAGCTCTATCATTATTTTGTCTTAGATATTCCCTCCATGGCGTGGTCGTTGGGGTATCGCGAGCTCACCGGGGGAGCGTTGGCGCAGCGGTTGGGGGTAGCGGATGAGCCCCGGGTGGCGGTGGAGCACACCGGCATTACCGGCGCGATGCTCAACGTGAGAATTTATCAGGCCCTACGGCGGTTGCCGCCAAAATGATGCTCGGTCCCGGCCGCGGCCCAGTTTTAATATCACCGTCAGGCCGCGATATAAGGAATCGTCAAAGGCCCCAGGGCAAGGCGGCGAGGCGGGCAGTGGGGCCGAGGCGTTGGAGCTCGGCGCGGACTTGCGCGCTGATATCGGGGCACGGCTCGAGTAAAGCTGCACGGACCAAATCATCGGCCATGGCGCTGTGCAGGAGCACGCGGGCGCGGGTTTGAATGAGGGTTTGAATTTGCGCCTGCCATTGCTCGGGCCACGCAAAGCCTGGTGAAGCGATGCGCGCGAGTAATTCGGTCGGCGTTTTCGCGGTGCGCAGTAG
>RGAX01000045.1 GCA_009919985.1 Opitutaceae bacterium | reverse complement strand
GCGGCGGTGGCGCGGGCGAGTTTGGCGAGGGCGCTGTCGGTATCGCCGAGGGCGTAGTCGGCGGTGGCGTCTTCGATCAAGTTCTGGAGTTCGTCGGGCGTCATGGGCGGTTGAGGTGGGAGCGTGGCGGCGATATGGGCAAAAAGAAAGGACGGCCTTGCGGGCCGTCCTGAAAAGTAAGCACGATTAAAAACCGTACGGGCGGATTATTTTTTCAATACGGCTTCGATGCCGATGTTGAGGCTGACCTCGTCGCCGAGGGCTTTACTCAGCATGGCAGGGCCAGCCAAGCCGAAGTCGGATTTCTTGATCAGACCGGTGACTTCCCAGCCGGAGAGCTTGGCGTTATTCATGCCGTCGCCGAAGCCGAGGAGTTTGACGTGGAGGGTGACGGGTTTGGTGATGTTTTTGAGGGTGAGATCGCCGGTGACGTCGTAGGCGTCTTCGCCGGTTTTTTTCCACGTGGTGCTCTTAAAGCTGGCGGTGGTGTACTGGGCGACATCGAAGAAATCGGGGCTCTTGACGTGGCCGTTGCGCTTTTCGTCGGCGGTATTGAGGGAGGCGATGTCGACGACCGCTTCGACGGAGCTGCGGCCGAGATCGGCGCGGTCGACGCTGATGCTGCCGGTGACTTTGGTGAAGCTACCGGTGAATTTAGAGACGAGATGGCGGAGGCTGAAGTTCAAGGTCGAGTGGACGGGATCAATGACGTAGGTCTCGGTCGCAGCGGAGGCGGTGCTTCGAAAGCCAAGCGAGAGGACGGCGATGAGGGCGAGTTGGGCGATGGATTTCATAGGGAAAAGGATTCGTGATTTTTGATGTTTAACGATTCGAGGCACGCAAATCGGTCCGCTGAATGAGGCAACTAATTTTGCGCTTTTTGACCCAGTGGATCGAAAACGTCACACAATGAGCATGGCGTCGCCGTAGCTAAAGAAGCGGTAGTCGCGGGCGATGGCTTCGGTGTAAATTTGCTGGAGCCAGGCGATGCCCTCGGAGGAGCCGGGAGTGAGAAAAGCGGAGACTAGGCAAAGGAGCGTGGAACGCGGTTGATGGAAATTGGTGATCAGCGCGTCGATCCCGCGAAAAGTGCGTGGGGGGTAAATAAAGATGTCGGCCTCTGCGATGTGCGGGTGCTCGAGCGGGGCCTTGTGGTGGGCGAGAAAGTCTTCGACGGTACGGACCGAGGTCGTGCCCACGGCGATACGACGACCGGGCAGCGGCGGAAACAAGGCGCGTTGGGCGGCGGCGGGAATTTCGTAAAGTTCTCGGTGAATCGCGTGCTCTTCGATGGTGGCGGTGGTGATGGGCTTAAACGTGCCGAGGCCGACGTGCAGGGTGAGATCGGCGTAGTGGATGCCTTGGTCGGAGAGCGTGGTGAGAAGTTCGGGCGTAAAATGCAGGCCGGCAGTGGGAGCGGCGACGGCGACTTGGCGGTCGGGGTTGGCGTAAACGGTTTGGTAGCGGGTGCGGTCGGGGTTGGGCGCGGCAGCGTGGGTTTGATTGTTGGCGGGAGCTTCCGGACGTAAAATGTAGGGAGGTAGTGGAATTTCGCCGACGCGGTTGGCGAGGCGGGTGACGGGTTCGTCGCCGAGGGTGTGGAAGCGTACGTAGGCGGAGCCATCGGGCTCGCGGTCGAGGATCTCGGCATGGAAGGCTCCGGTGGGCTCAGCAAACGTGGCGCCGACAGGAAGTTTTTTCCCGGGTTTAATGAGGCAACGCCAGGTTTGACCGGGGTGGGTTTCGGAGGGGCGCAGTAGGAAGCACTCGACTTGGCCGCCCGTGGGGCGACGGGCGCGGAGGCGCGCGGGGAGGACGGCGGCGTTGTTGCGAAACAGCGTGTCGCCGGCGCGCAGGAAGCGGGGGAGGTCGGCGAAGGTGTGATGCGAAAGGGTGCGGGTGGCGCGGTCGACGACGAGTAGCCGGGACTGGTCGCGCCGAGCGGCGGGGGTCTGCGCGACGAGGTGTTCGGGCAGGGTGTAATCAAAAAGTTGGGCGGCGAGTGGCGGCACGGCGGGAAAATGAGGCTTGCCCTTGCAGGGGTGGCGAGTTTCTTCCGCTCTTCGCGACGTGGGTACTGCGCATTTTCAAAAGCGCCGACATAGCTCAGTTGGTAGAGCAGCTCATTCGTAATGAGCAGGTCATCGGTTCGAGTCCGATTGTCGGCTCCATTTCGCGCTAGGCCTTGGCGCCTTTAATTATCGGCGATGTGTTCGTCGGCGAGGCCGCCCTGCAGTTTGCGGCGCAGTTTGATCTGCTCGATATCGCGGCGCAGCTCGCGGTTGAAGAGTTGGAAACGGCGGTGGACGTCGAGGGTTTCGAGTAACTTCTGTTTTAGCGCTGGATTTTCGCAGAGGCTGAAGGCGGCGATGTCCACAAAGGCCTCGGGATCGGCGACGGTTTTGAGAAAGCGGGTGAGGTCGCTGGCTTGGGTTTCGGCGAGTTTAAGTTTTAATTTAATCAAGCGGGCGAGTTCGGCGCGAAGGCGTTCGTTTTCGTCTAAAGGGGCGCCGGGTTCGCTGGTGAGGGCGCGGATGCGGATGCGGCGGTACGGTTCGTCGCTGATGATGGAATCGATCTCGGCGCGGCAGAGTCCTTGGAGGAGCAGGTTGGAGGTGCCGTTATCGTTTTTCTGGCAGGCTCGGATGATGCCAAGTCCGGCGATGCGGTGTTGGGGCTCGGGATTTTCGGATTGGCCGAGTTGACCCAAATCGAGGCCGGCGATGGCGAAAATGCGGTTACTAGCGAGGACATCGCGGAGCATATGCCGGTAGCGCGGCTCAAAAATATGCAACGGAAGCAGGGCTTGCGGAAAAAACGCGACGTTGGGCAACGTCATCACCGGCACTTCATCGGGCACTATAATTTCCGCTTCCATGTGAAAACCTTAGGTAGGAAAGGCTAGAATTCAACTGTGACGATACGTTGTACTGTGCCACCGACGCGGCACGATTTGGAAAAAAGTGGGACAATTTGACCTAAATTTGGCCGCTCACCGAAGGCATATTTTAGCGCAGGTTTATTTAAAATATTGAATTATAGGGTCTAAGGTTAGTTTCGCGCCAAAGGCACGTCCGTTGCTTAGAAATGATTCAATATGAGCAGAATTCTAGGCATCGATCTGGGTACCACCAACTCTTGCATGGCGGTTATGGAGGGCGGCGAGCCCGTCGTAATTCCTAACGCCGAAGGCGCGCGCACGACCCCGTCCGTAGTTGCGTTCACTAAGACCGGCGAACGATTGGTCGGCCAAGCCGCCAAGCGCCAGGCCATCACCAATCCCCGCAACACCGTTTTCTCAGCGAAACGGTTTATCGGCCGCAAGCTCACCGAAGTGAGCGAAGAGTCCAAGAACATGCCTTACAAGGTCGTCGCCGGCAAGAATGGCGATGCTTACATCGAAGTGCTTTCCGCCGAAAAAACCGAGCAGTTTGCCCCTGAGCAGATCGCGGCGTTTGTGCTTGGTAAGCTTAAGGCCGATGCGGAAGCCTATCTTGGCGAGAAAATCACGCAGGCGGTCATCACGGTCCCCGCGTATTTCAACGATTCGCAACGCCAGGCCACTAAAGACGCCGGCAAGATCGCGGGTCTCGAAGTGCTCCGCATCATCAACGAGCCCACCGCCGCCTCGCTGGCCTACGGCTTGGATAAGAAGAAGGACGAAAAAATCTCCGTGTTCGATTTGGGCGGCGGTACGTTTGACGTCTCCGTGCTCGAGATCGGCGATGGCGTTTTCGAAGTGAAAGCCACTAACGGCGACACCCACCTTGGCGGCGACAACTGGGACGAAGCCCTCATCGGCTGGCTTGTTGAAACCTTCAAAAAAGAAAACGGCATCGATCTGCGCAAAGACCCGATGGCGCTCCAGCGCCTTAAGGAAGAAGCCGAGAAAGCCAAGATCGCTCTCTCTTCTACGCAGTCCGTCGATATCAATCTGCCTTTCATTACCGCGGATGCCTCCGGTCCGAAGCACCTCAATGTGCAACTCAGCCGCGCCAAGATGGAGCAGATCTGTGAAAAGCTTTTCGAGCGCTGCATGCAGCCGTTCAAAAACTGTCTCAAAGACGCCGGCCTCACCTCCGACAAGATCGACGAACTCGTGCTCGTCGGCGGCATGACCCGCATGCCCAAGGTCGTTGAGATGGCCAAGACCCTCGGTGGCAAACCTCCGCACCAAGGCGTGAACCCGGATGAAGTCGTCGCCATCGGCGCGGCCATCCAAGGCGGTGTCCTCAAAGGCGACGTCCGCGACGTGCTCCTGCTCGATGTCACCCCGTTGACCTTGGGCATTATGACCGCCGGCGACGTCTCGACGCCCATGATCCCGCGCAACACCACGATCCCCTCGAAGAAGACCCAGACGTTCTCCACCTATAGCGACAACCAACCGGGCGTTGAAATTGTCGTGCTCCAAGGCGAACGCTCCATGGCTAAGGACAACAAGACTCTCGGTACCTTCAAACTCGACGGAATCCCTCCCGCACCCCGCGGTACGCCCCAAATCGAAGTCACCTTCGATATCGATGCCAACGGCATCCTCCATGTCTCCGCTAAAGATCTCGGTACCGGCAAAGACCAGAAGATCACCATCCAAGGCTCCTCCGGTCTCTCTAAGGAAGAGGTCGAGAAGATGACCAAGGAAGCCGAGCTCAACGCCTCAGAGGACAAGAAGCGCCGTGAAGCCGTCGAGACCAAGAACCAACTCGATAGCACGATCTACCAGCTCGAAAAGACGTTGAAAGACGCCGGTGATAAGCTCCCTGCTGAAAAGAAAACCGCGATCGAGAACGCCATCGTCGACGCTAAGAAAGATCTCGAAAGCAACGACGGCGATCGCATGAAAGCGGCCATGGAGAAACTCTCCAAAGTCGGCGCCGAACTCTACGCCGAAGCGCAAGCCGCGGCGCAGGCCGCCGGAGCCGGAGCCGGAGCGACTCCCGATGCGGGTGCCGATACGGCCCAGCCCGCTGGTGGCGCCACCAAGAAAACCGAAAAGAAAGCCGACGTCGTCGATGCAGACTTCGAGGTCGTCGACGAAGATAAGAACAAAAAATAATTTTCAAATCTTTGCGCGCCGTGGCGGTTAAACCCGGGCGGTGCGCTTTGTTGAAACCCACAAACATAAAAACCCAACCTTCAGCCCAAAAACAAAAATCCATATGGCCAAAGTAAAAATCAAACCCATCGGTGATCGCGTTCTCGTGAAGCACCTCGAGGAAAAAGAACAAGTCCGCGGCGGGATCATCATCCCAGACAGCGCCAAAGAAAAACCCCAAGAAGCCGAAGTCATTGCCCTCGGTAGCGGCAAGAAAGATGAAGCCGGCAAGCTGTCCACCTTCGAAGTGAAGGTCGGCGATAAAGTTCTCATCAGCAAATACGGCGGCACCGAAGTCAAAATCGACGACGTGAAGTACACGCTCGTGCGCGAAGACGACATCCTTGGTATCCTCGCCTGATCTCGCTTAACCGAATAATTTAATCTCAAACCCAAAATCTAAAAACACATGCCTGCTAAACAAATCCTATTCGACGAGGCCGCTCGTCAGAAAATCCTCCGCGGCGTTGAGCTGCTCTCCCGCGCCGTCAAGGTCACCCTCGGGCCTAAAGGCCGTAACGTCGTAATCGACAAAAAATTCGGCTCCCCAACCGTCACCAAAGACGGTGTGACCGTCGCCAAAGAAGTCGAATTGCCCGACCCGTACGAGAACATGGGCGCGCAGATGGTGAAGGAAGTCGCTTCCAAGACCTCCGACAGCGCCGGTGATGGTACCACTACCGCCACCGTCCTCGCCGAAGGCATCTACCGCGAAGGCCTCAAGAACGTCACCGCCGGAGCCAATCCGGTTTACCTCAAGCGCGGTATCGATAAGGCCGTTGAGGCCGCTGTCGCCGAGCTGGCGCGCGTTTCCAAGAAGGTCTCCGACCGCGAAGAAATCCGCCAAGTTGCGACGGTCTCCGCCAACTGGGACGAGACGATCGGCGACATCATCGCTGACGCCATGGACAAGGTCGGCAAAGACGGCACCATCACCGTCGAAGAAGCCAAGTCCATCGAAACCACCCTCGACGTCGTCGAAGGTATGCAATTCGACAAGGGTTACCTCTCGCCGTACTTCGTTACCAACGCCGAGAGCCAGGAAGTCGCCCTCGAGGACGCCTACGTGCTGATCCACGAGAAGAAGATCTCTAACCTTCAGGAGATGCTCCCGCTCTTGCAGACCGTCGCCAAGACGGGTAAGCCGCTTTTGATCATCGCCGAAGAAGTCGAAGGTGAAGCCCTCGCTGCTCTCGTCGTGAACAAGATCCGTGGCACCCTCAACGTGTGCGCCGTCAAAGCCCCTGGCTTCGGTGATCGCCGTAAGGCCATGCTTGAAGACATCGCGGTCCTTACCGGTGGCAAATGCATCACCGAAGACCTCGGCCTTAAGCTGGAGAACCTCACCCTCGCCGACCTCGGCAAGGTTAAGCGCGTGGTCGTCGACAAGGAAAACACCACCATCGTCGAAGGCACCGGCAAGAGCTCTGACATCCAAGGCCGCGTGAAGCAAATCCGCCGCCAGATCGACGAGACCACCTCCGACTACGACCGTGAGAAGCTCCAAGAGCGTCTTGCCAAGTTGGCCGGCGGTATCGCCGTCATCAACGTCGGCGCCGCCACGGAAGCCGAGATGAAGGAAAAGAAGGCCCGCGTCGAAGACGCTCTTCATGCGACCCGCGCGGCCGTTGAAGAGGGTATCGTCGCTGGCGGCGGTGTCGCTCTGCTGCGTACCATCAAAGCCATCGAAGCACTCAAGCTCGAAGGCGACGAAGCGTTCGGCGCTCAGATCGTACGTCGCGCCATCGAACACCCCATTCGCGCTCTCTGCACGAATGCCGGCGTCGACGGCGGCGTGGTCGTTAAAGAAATCCTCAGCTCGAAGGGTAACATTGGTTACAATGTCGCCACCGATAAGTTCGAAGATCTCGTCAAGGCCGGCGTTGTTGACCCCACGAAGGTCACCCGCACCGCGCTGCAAAACGCCGCGTCCATCGCTGGCCTCTTGCTGACGACCGAGTGTATGATCACTGAGATCCCCGAGAAGAAGGAATCGGCCGGCGGCGGCCATGGCCATCCTCCCGGCGGCGGCATGGACTACTAAGTCCCTCGACGATCTTACGATCACGCTAGGTGATCACTCCAAGGCGCTCCGCTTTAAAGCGGGGCGCCTTTTTTATTTCCTTATTGGGGGTGAGGGAAAATCAGCGTTTGCGGGCTGGCGGCGCGGGGAGTTTTGGGTTTTTATGCGCGCACATTATGGAGCTCATTTTCTTTGGCACGGGTACCTCGCAGGGCGTGCCCATGATCGCGTGTGATTGTGCGGTGTGTCGCTCGAGTGATCCGCGCAATCGACGCACGCGCACCTCGATCCATGTGGTGATGGACGGATTACATATTCAGGTAGATGCGGCGCAGGAGTTCCGACTGCAGTGTTTGCGGGAAAATATCCGCCAACTGGATTTGTTTATCCTTACGCATGGGCATACCGATCACATCTCGGGCATGGATGATTTGCGGCGCTTCTGTGATCTGCTCGGTGGGGAAGGTTTGCCGGTATATTCGACCGATGAAGGGATCAGCCGCGTGCTGGCGATTTACCCTTATGCGATTATGGAGCGGCCCGTGGTGAAGGGGTATCCGGCTTTTAAACTCAAAGAATTGCCGTCCCTACTGGAGTTGCCGCAAGGCACCATTGAATCGACCTTCCTGCCGCACGGCGGGGTTAATACCCTCGGTCTTGTTTTTACTGAGCGTAGCAGCGGCAAGAAACTGGTCTACTACACTGATTGTAAGCGTGTTCCGAGCGAGGCGGTTGCGCTCGCTCGCGGGGCGGATCTGGTGGTGCTTGATGGCCTGCGGCCATTGCCGCACCCCTCGCATCTGAGCATTCCAGAGGCGGTCGCAGTGGCGCAGGAGATCGCCGCGCCGCGGACGTTGCTCACGCACCTCACGCACCTGAGTGATCACGCGTTGCTCACCGCTGAATTACCCACCGGTATCGAACCGGCATTTGACGGTCTGCGGGTTAAGCTCTGAAGATTTTGCGACGCGGATTTCCTCGCATAAGGTGAGCGGGTGGTATCCAGCTTACGCGCGTGAGTTAGCGGTGTTTCATGGAAGATGTTTCTACGGGTCAGGTATTAATTACTAGTAATTGATTGATTTATTATTAGTTTTAGCCCTTATAAGGCTAAAACAGTGTGAAAACCAATCTAAGAACACTTGGGCCAAAAGAAGCCATAACCGTACTCACCTTTCGAGAACAAGGGCGCAACGTGGTATGTGCCGAAGATGTGATTGAACTTTTAGGAAAAGAACAAACGGCTCGGAAGGTGATACGAAACCTACTTAAAAAAGGTTGGCTTATACGCTTAGTCGCTGGCCGCTATTTGTTCCTGCCACCGGAGCATGGATCAGAAAACCTCGGGGAGAATAATCCCCTCGCCATCGCATCGGCGGTAGTCGAACCCTCCTACATCGGTTGGTGGGCGGCCGCATCATTTCACGGATTGACCACTCAAAAGCCGACAATCATCTCGTTGGCGACGCGGCGATCGATGTCGCCTCGCACGATCGAGGGTAATGAAATTCGTTTCGTAAAAGTCGTCGAACGAAAGTTTTTCGGCTTTAAATCATATGATCTTTATGGGCGTCCGGTGATGCTTTCCACGCCGCAGAAAACGCTCGTGGATTGTCTCGACCGTCCCGATTTGGCGGGAGGAGTCGTTGAGGTGGCGCGTATCGTTTCCGGCGCTGCGGTTGACGCAGATATTAAGGATGTGGCCGATATTGCTCTGAGCATGAAGTCCACCGCATTGCTCCAACGCTTGGGGTTTCTTGCTGACCTTGTCGGCTGGACTTTCCCTGCTGTCGTCCGTGCACGGTTGCGCAACGCCATCGTTCCCTCGACTAGAGCGGTCTTTGGCCGTGAGAAACGTCAGGTGGGCGACATCGGCTACGTTGCCGCTTGGGGTTTGCTGGTTCACGCACGCGAATCTGAGCTTTTGACGGACGTGCCTCGGATCAAACGCAGTGGAGTCGCGTGATGTTGACCGCGCAACAATTACGGCAAGCTGCCGCCTTGTCTGGTGCCCGAGATATCGCGGCCATCGAAATCGATGTAGGGCTTACCTGCCTGCTTCAGCTTTTTCACGAAAAAGGGCTGATGGCACATCTCGCTTTCAAGGGAGGAACCTTTCTGCGCAAAATGGTTTTTGGTCCGAAAGGTCGCCTCTCGACTGATCTAGATTTCACCTGTCGCACTGACATTGAAATCGACGATCTTATGATTGGCCTGCTGGAAGCACTGGCAAAGCCGTACCACGGAATCACGTTTCGTTTCGACAGGAATAAAGATTGGTACCTTACCGATGACGGTTGCGCCGCGAATCCGGTTCTAGCTCATCCGGGTAATCCTACTGGAATCAAAATCAAGATTCAGGTTAGTACGCGTGAGCGTCCAATTCGACCTGTTCACGCGGTTCCGCAAATTGAGCAAAGTTATTTCAAAAATCTCGCTTTCCTGCCTGCCGCAATCCCTAGCCTAGCATTTGAGGAAGTGGTTGCTGAAAAAATTCGAGCTGCTAGCCAGCGTTCGAAAATCCGAGACCTTTACGATCTCTCGGAGATTGCGCGCCGGCCGCTCGCAAAGGAATTAATCCGGTCGCTGGCGGTGCTTAAACTATGGAACAGCGGTGGTCCTGGTCTGGACTTCGGGCGCTTTCGCTCTCGAATCGAGGGTGGAAGCGACTACGACCTCATGGATCTTAGAAATCTTTTAAGGAAAGATCAAAGTCCGGATCTAACCGGAATGATCGAGCGTGTCTTAGGTAATTTTCAATTTCTTGGTCAAATGCTTGAAATCGAGCGCACACTTGCCGCCGATGCAGCTCATCGCCAAAGGCCTCTGGCCGATGCTTTGGTTGCTGCCCTGGCCGCGGTTTAGGTTGGTGGGCTTCTTTTAAGGTTAAAGCCACGCTCACCTTGAGGTTGCTCCGCCATGGCTTGTGCCAGATAAGCACATTGATTATTTTGGTTCCTCGCTGTTTCCAGTGGATGGCTTGCATGAATGGGAGCAGTTGGCCTAGGACGGGGTTTTGTAAATCCTTACTATTCAAGCATCAAAAGACTCTGTTGGGCGATTTAACCCACAAATAGTGATCGTTGAGTGACGTTTAACCCACTGAAAGTAGCGAAGAACCAATCGAACTCACAAATGATAGCCTATGTTTTGAGACTTGATTTAATTCCTACTTAACTAATGTAGTTTAATATAGTCGTGATATGAAGCTCTCCAAAAAAGGTGAATACGCGCTCCGCTCGCTCATCAACCTCGGCATCGCCGTGGAGGTAAAACGTGCCCTCGTGCAAGTCTCCGAACTGGCCCATAACGAGCAGATCCCGATCAAATTTCTGGAGCAAATCATGCAGGCGCTGAAGGAGGCCGGGCTGGTGACGAGTGTGCGTGGCAAGTTTGGTGGCTACCGCCTCGCTAAGCCGGCCCGCGAGATCACCATTGGCCAAGTGGTTCGGTTGATCGACGGCCCGCTCGCTCCTATTGGTTGTGTCAGCCAATCCGCTTACGAAAAATGTACGTGTCCGGATGAGGCGCACTGCGGTCTGCGTATGCTCATGCTTGATGTGCGTAACGCGATCGCCGGTATCCTCGATCGTTACACGCTCGCCGATGTGGTCGAGATCACGCTGCGCAAACTCCGGCGCGACAGCCTTCCCTTGCCTTTCTCTGTAGAAGCCGACGCCGCGGCCTCCTCCGCCCGTCTCGCGCGTCAATTGTCCCGTCGCTCCGCTCACGCCCGCCTCGATGAATCCGAGGGTGTACTCCACCAGATTCTGGGCGAATACAGCATCTAAAATATTCGTGGCTTGCGCGCCGCATTTTTACCCAAGTGAAAAAGCTCTTCAGTTTTTCGATCGCGCTGTTCGCATTTTTTTTCATCGCGTCCTCGAGCGCGAAAACGATCGAGCTGCTCAACGTCTCGTACGATCCCACGCGTGAATTCTACGCTGATTTAAACCCTGCATTTGCCGCGCATTGGAAAGCTCAGACTGGCGACATAGTCGTTATAAAACAATCTCACGGTGGCTCCGGCAAACAGGCCCGCGGTGTGATTGACGGGCTCCAAGCCGATGTGGTCACGCTCGCTCTCGCGGCGGACATCGACGCGCTGCATGAGCACGCGCAACTCATTGCGAGCGATTGGCAAAAGCGCCTGCCGGGCAACGCCTCACCGTACACCAGCACCATCGTTTTCCTGGTGCGCAAGGGTAACCCCAAGGCGATCAAAGATTGGGGCGACCTCGTGAAACCCGGCGTATCCGTCATCACCCCCAATCCCAAAACCTCGGGCGGCGCGCGTTGGAATTATCTCGCCGCTTGGGCCTACGCGCGGCGCCGCGCCGGCAACGAAGCGGGTGCGCAAAAATTCGTCGCGAATCTGTTTAAAAATGTTCCTGTGCTCGACAGTGGTGCGCGCGGCTCCACTACGACTTTTGCCCAACGCGGTATCGGTGATGTGCTGCTTACTTGGGAAAACGAAGCCCATCTTGCGCAAAAAGAATTTCTTACCGAGGGCTACGAAATCGTGGTGCCTTCGTTGAGCATTCTCGCCGAGCCGCCGGTCTGTCTCGTTGATAAAAATGTGAAAAAGAAAGGCACCCAAGCCGTCGCTCAAGCTTACTTGGAGTATCTTTTTTCTGACGAGGCTCAGCGCATCGCGGTGCGTCATTTTTATCGACCGAGCTCGCCCGTGATCGCGCTCAAGTACGCGCAGCATTTTCCACAACTCGAACTCGTCACGATCGACGCCGCATTTGGGGGTTGGACCCAGGCCCAGAAAACTCATTTCGCCGATGGCGGCGTATTTGACCAGATTTACGCCCGCTGATGTCTCTGCTCCGAAAACAGCATTCAGTTCTTCCGGGCTTCGGCCTCTCTCTCGGCTTCACGCTGGCGTACCTCGGGCTGATCGTGCTGGTGCCCTTGTCCGCTGCATTTCTCAAAACCGCCGGCATGTCTTGGGCGGACTTCGTTGCCGCCGTGGCCTCACCGCGCGTGATGGCGGCGTATCGCCTGAGTTTTTTTGCGTCTTTAGCCGCGGCGAGTGTGAATGCATTTTTCGGTCTCATCGTCGCGTGGGTGCTCGTGCGTTATGCGTTTCCCGGTAAACGCATCCTCGATGCGCTCGTCGATTTGCCGTTCGCGTTACCCACGGCGGTCGCCGGTATCGCCCTCACGGCGATCTACGCAAAAAACGGCTGGCTTGGCCAATGGCTCGAACCGCAGGGCGTAAAAATCGCGTTTACCGAAATCGGCGTGTTTGTCGCCCTTACTTTTATCGGCCTGCCGTTTGTGGTGCGTACGTTGCAGCCGGTACTTGAAGAGCTGCAACCCGAACTCGAGGAAGCCGCCGCGAGTCTCGGGGCGAATCGTTGGCAGACGATCGCCCGAGTGCTGTTACCTGAGTTATTTCCGGCGTTACTCACAGGGTTTGCGCTCTCGTTTGCCCGGGCGCTCGGCGAATACGGCTCGGTGGTTTTTATTTCGGGCAACATGCCCATGCGCACGGAAATCGTGCCGCTGCTCATCATTACTAAGCTCGAGCAATACGATTACCGTGGCGCCACGGCGATCGCGGTCGTGATGCTTACGGCCTCCTTCGGGCTGCTTCTACTCATTAACCTGATCCAGAAATGGAGCCGTCGTCATCACCGCGTATGAGCACGTCCACGATCCTGATTTTGCGTCTGTTACCCAGATTTTGCGGCGGTTTAGCGCTAAATTTTTAACATGGCTGTCGTCGTCACCTCTACTCTCGTTAAGCCTCGTGCGCTGGCCGGTGCGCCGCTGCGTGCGACGCAGGATCCGCGCTGGGTGCGGTGGTTACTGACCGGGATCGCGTTGGGGTTTCTCGCGTTCTTTCTTCTGCTGCCGCTCGCGGCGGTATTTGGCGAGGCGTTGCGGCGAGGGGTGGGAGCGTATTTTGCCGCGGTGGGTGACGCCGATGCGCTTGCCTCGGTCAAACTCACTCTGATCGCCGCATTGATCTCCGTGCCGGCCAACGTCGTCTTCGGCGTCGCAGCGGCGTGGTGCATTGCCAAATATTCTTTTCGCGGAAAAAGCCTGCTCACCACGCTCATTGATCTGCCGTTTGCGGTTTCGCCGGTGATCTCGGGTTTGATTTACGTGCTCGTTTTTGGTGCGCAGGGCTGGCTTGGCCCCTGGTTAATCGAGCATGATGTGAAGATCATCTTCGCGGTGCCCGGGATCGTCCTTGCGACGACGTTTGTAACGTTTCCCTTTGTCGCGCGCGAACTGATCCCGCTCATGCAGGCGCAAGGCAGCGAGGAAGAATACGCCGCGATCACGCTCGGGGCTAATGGATGGCAGACATTTTGGCGCGTGACCTTACCCAATATCAAATGGGGCCTGCTGTACGGGGTGATCCTCTGCAACGCCCGAGCAATGGGTGAATTCGGTGCAGTCTCGGTTGTGAGCGGTCACATCCGCGGAGAGACCAACACGATGCCCTTGCACGTGGAGATTCTCTACAACGAGTACAACTTCGTCGGCGCGTTTGCGGTGGCTTCGTTGCTCGCAGTGCTAGCGCTGGTGACCCTTGTACTCAAATCCATCGTCGAGTGGCGCCACGCCCACGCTCACGTTCAGGCGCACGCCCGCTGAAGCTCTTCACTGTATGAGCATCCACGTCTCCAACATCCGCAAATCGTTCGGCGCTTTCATCGCTCTTGGCGGGGTCGATCTAAACGTACCTGCGGGCAAGCTGGTCGCACTCCTTGGGCCTTCGGGTTCCGGAAAAACGACGTTGCTGCGTATCATCGCCGGACTCGAAGAGCCTGATTTTGGTTCTGGGCACATCGCCTTTCATGGTGAAGAGGTGACGCGTGTGCCGGCGGGTAAACGCAAAGTTGGTTTTGTGTTTCAACATTACGCGCTGTTCCGGCACATGACGGTGTTTGAGAATATCGCCTTCGGCCTTAATGTCCGGCCGCGGCGCGATCGTCCGCCGGCCAGCGATATCGCCGACCGCGTGCACCGGTTGTTGAAACTGGTGCAGCTCGAGGGCCTCGATGCGCGTTTCCCTAGCCAGCTCTCCGGCGGCCAACGTCAACGCGTCGCCCTCGCACGCGCCCTCGCTGTCGAGCCCAAGGTGTTACTGCTCGACGAACCCTTCGGAGCACTCGACGCCAAGGTCCGCAAAGAGCTGCGGCGCTGGCTGCGGCGTTTCCACGAGGAGATTCATCTGACGACGCTTTTCGTCACTCACGACCAAGAAGAGGCGCTCGAAATCGCTGACGAAGTTGTGATTATGAATCAGGCTAAGATCGAGCAAGTCGGTACGCCGCAGGAAGTCTACGACCGGCCGGCGACGCCTTTCGTTTATCAATTTCTTGCTGACCGGATCAGTGGCTATCACGCTTGTGATTGTGGCTGGACCTGTTGCAGATCCTGTTAATGTCTCAAAATTTTTAGCCCTTGGGGTTGTAGCTGGTGGAATTGCAGCGTTATTAATTCGAAGTGGTCTTCGCAAGGCATTTGACGGCTCAATGGGGATAGTGATCGCGGTTTTGACTTTTACACTCCTTTCTTTACTGGCACTACTAACAAGCTCGGCTCCATTTGTTCAGAATTTTTATGGAGATACGGGACGCAATACAGGATTCTTGACATATTTATTCCTGGGGATAATCGCGCTGGGAGGCGCGTCAGTTCGTGAAGTTCAAGGCTTCAAAAAGCTACTTTTTGGATCAGGAGATCACCCCCCTTATTAAACTCCCTGAAAAAGAACTTGTTACATTGAGAAATGCTGTGAAACGGGGAGATTTTGAATACTTCACTCATATTCATAAAATGTTCAAACTGGCGATAGAAAGGCGTAATAAGCTTGAAAACCACCCCTCCCTACTAGATCTAAAACCAGAGAAACTTGAGGTGGCCAGCGAGTCTTTTAGCAAAGACGAGGAGGATCTTCTCCGACGGATTTATAAACTGAAACAGCACAATCTCTTCATGGCTGAACAAATCGGGGCCAATATGAGAGAAAAAATTTTGAATTGGACTGAAAAGCGCCGTTTAAATACGGAATCAGATTGGATCAACAACTCCAAAGATTATGAGGAGCGTATTGTTCACAGCACATTTCTTAAAGCTTTTGCCCGTTCTTTAGATGCCCATACCTCCTACTTTACCCCCGATGAGGCTCACGATTTTTTGATCCATGTTCAACAAAGGTTATTTGGCATAGGGGCGATGCTTAAAGACGATTTCGATGGTCTAGTCATTGTAAAATTGGTTGAGGGGGGGCCTGCAGCCAGAAGCGGTAAAATTCAGGTCGATGACAAAATAATCGCCGTTGACAAAGATCCCGTAATGGGGTTGTCCATCCAAGATGCAGTTGCCCTGATTCGTGGAGAAAAGGGGACTGTTGTGACCTTAACGATTTTGCGTAAAGACCAACATCTTGTCGTCCCTATCACGCGCGATGAGGTGGTCGTTGAGGAGAGTCGATATAGCTATGATACCATTGATACCACAGAGGGATCTATACTCCATTTTTCGCTCTTCTCTTTTTATGAGGATGAGGCGACCTCATCAGCTAAGGATTTTAAAAAAGTGATCGAATTGATTCGAAAACACAAACCACTGATCGGTATTGTCTTAGACTTAAGAGAAAATTCAGGTGGGCTCATGTCCCAGGCTGTAGAGATGGCCGGCCACTTTATCCATCGCGGGGTCGTCGCCTCTGTTTCTGACCGCGTTCATGGAATATATCATATGAGAAATTTCCATTCACCCCCCTCATGGAGAGGCCCAACCGTTGTTTTGATTGATAAAGCTACTGCCTCTTCGAGCGAAATTGTTGCCCAGTGCCTCAAAGACTTCGGACGCGCTCTCATTGTAGGCGATAGCTCATCCTATGGAAAAGGATCCTACCAGGTCCTTTCCATCGATAGCCATCGTTCAATTGATCCTAAAGGTGAATACCGAATCACGCGCGGTTTATATTACACAGCATCAGGAAACTCCCCTCAATTGACCGGGTCACACCCCATGTACTTGTGCCGGGACCGCTCGATAAACATGAAATTGGGGAAAA
>RGAX01000440.1 GCA_009919985.1 Opitutaceae bacterium | reverse complement strand
CGATTGGTGGCAGCAACGAGACGAACGTCGAGGTCGATGGGTTTGGATCCGCCCACACGCTCAATGGCTTTGGTCTCGAGAAAACGGAGCAGTTTGACCTGCGTGGAAAGGGAAATCTCGCCAATTTCGTCTAGGAAAAGCGTCCCCCCAACGGCGGCTTCAAACCGACCAATGCGACGTTCGGTAGCACCGGTGAAGGCGCCGCGTTCATGTCCGAAGAGTTCGCTCTCGAGGAGATTTTCCGAGAGGGCGGCGCAATGGACGGCGATAAAAGGCGCCCGGGCGCGGGGGCTGGCTTGATGGATGGCTTGAGCGATCAGTTCTTTACCCGTGCCGGATTCGCCGTCGATGAGTACGGTCGCGCGCGAAGGCGCGACCAATTTCACGCGGTCGAGAACGTTAAGCAGATTGGCCGACTGGCCGACGTCAATCTCGAGGGTTTTCGTCTTGAGAGCGCGTTGGATCAAGACTTCGAGACGCTCGATATTGACGGGTTTGGTCAGAAAATCGACGGCACCTCGTTTCATAGCTTCGACCGCGGTGTCGATGTTGCCGTAGGCGGTCATCATCAAGACCGCGGGGCGCTGCGGGAGCGCTAAGGCTTTATCGATGACCTTTAGTCCGGACTTGCCGGGCATGCGCAGGTCGGTGAGGACGACATCGAAAGGCTGAGAGTCGAGGAGGTTAAACGCTTCGTCGGCGCTGGCGGCGATAGAAACGTCGTAAGTGTCGGCCAGCGCCTGCTGAAGACCTTCACGGGTGTGTTTCTCGTCGTCGACGATGAGCACGCTGGGAACCATGGTGCGATTCACGCGGGGGGTGCGGGGAGCGTCAAGCCCGGCGGTAGGCCGGGCGATGGTCACTTTTTAGCGGGAGCCGGCGCTAGGCGCTGGGCGGCAGGGGCAAGGCGGCTCAACATGATGCTCGGCGGAGGCGTAGAGTCGACGATAGCGAGGAATTTTTCTCGGCGGTCACGCAGTAGCTCACGCGTCTTCAGCTGTTGGGCTTCAGTGAGCTTGA
>RGAX01000439.1 GCA_009919985.1 Opitutaceae bacterium | reverse complement strand
TGCGAAGATAGATCGATTTTATTTGCTTATTTAGTAAAAAGCCTTTTAAATTTAGAAGTTATTGGGTTACACTACGAAAACCATGTGAGCACCGCCGTACTTTTTAATGGCGATGTAAAAGGTGATAAAATTGTTTATAAAAACAAATCTTACCTTGCTTGCGACCCTACTTATATTGGTGCTTCAGTAGGTATGACCATGCCGCAATTTATTAACGCTTCACCAAAAGTAATAGAGATCAAATAAATTATTTTTCGCTTTTTATTGGCTTTACAACGCAGGCATATTGTATATATCTGCAATCGCTCAAAAAACCTAATGTAAAAAGGTTTGCTATAAAAAAACCTACTGAAGGCGTTGGCTTTAATCCTTTGATTTGAATTATATTAAAATTTAAATCGTTAAACATTTCTTCTATACTTTTTTTAGTAAAAAAACGCAAATGGGTCCTATCCATTACTCCATTATCTTCATATCTGAAATTTTTTCCAAAAACATATTTTTTAAAAACTCTCCAGTACCTTACATTTGGTATAGAACAAACTATAACGCCCTGATCAGAAAGATTTTCGCGCAGTCGCGAAATAATTTCATAAGGATTAACCAAATGCTCTAACACATCATTAAAGGTTATGCAATCAAAATAATTTTTAGGTAATTGGCCAATTGTATCCCCTAAATCGCCTTGAAGCACGGTGTCTATTTTTTTTCTTGCCATCTCGGCCGATTGTTTATCTAATTCTAATCCCCATACTTCTGAAGATAAAAATTGTTTTTTTACCTCAGCTCCAAAATACCCTTCGCTGCATCCACAATCTAAAACTTTTTTAGAACTTTTTGGGATAAACTCTGTCATCTCTAATCGCTTGTTAGAATAATATCCATCTGGCTTGGTAATCATGTCATCTATTTCACTCGCCTCAACTTTTTTCTTTGCCATTTATTATTTTTTATTATAATTTAAAACAATATAAATTTTATTTTTATTTTTTTGGAAGTATAAAAAAAGATTGATAATCT
>RGAX01000438.1 GCA_009919985.1 Opitutaceae bacterium | reverse complement strand
AGCCACTCAACCAGGCCCAAGGCTTTGTCGAGGGACGCGCCTCCAGAGGCTTTTTGTTTTTGCGCGGCGGCATACTCGGCCGCCCCGGCTACCTTGGGTCCCAGCGCGAGGACTTCATCGGTCAGGCGAGTATTAATGGCGCCGGGTGCGATAGAGTTGAGGTCGATCGGTTGGTCGCGGAGTTCCTCGGCGAGGGTTTCGATGAGACGGACCACGCCAGTCTTAGCCACGCCGTAGGCGGAGAAATTAGCGCGAGGTTTGGTGGCGCCACCGCCAGAGAAGGCGATGACTTTGGCGCGGCGCGGTGCTTGGCTTAGTAGGCCGTGGAAGGCGCGAAAAGGGAAAAAAGTGCCATCGAGATTGGCGCGTACCGTTGAACTCCAAAGGGCTGGATCGGCACTGACGGCGGGGCCGACTTCTCCCTGGATGCCGGCGCAGCAGATCAGTCCGTCGACATGCGACCAGTTCGCACTTACGGCTTGGGCGGCGAGTTGGACTTGGGCCCAATCGGAGACGTCACAGCGAGTAGCAAAGAAAGCCCCTGGGTGTTGGGCGGCAAAATCGGCTTGGTCGGAGCGGGCCAGGCCCCAGACCAGATGGCCCCGGTCTAGGAGCTGAGTGGCGAGCGCGCGACCGATGCCTGTGCTGGAGCCGGTGAGGACGATGTTCATGTCTAGCGGAAGGCTCTTAATATTTCACACGCTCGACCGCGTAGGCACTGAGCAGGCTGGGGGCCTTCCCCTCGGCTTCGGGGGTGTGATCCATGATGAAGTAAGCGTCGATACGCGGGTATTTGCGCTGGTCCTCGTCCGAGAAGAGCAGTTCGAAGCTGATAGAGGTACCGTGGCGGCTTTCATCGCGGCGCACGGAGACTAGTTTAAAGCGTGAACCCGTGCGGACCACCTCGATAATGCGACCGGCCGGATGTGCGGCGTCTAGGTGCTTTGGGTCAACTTCCGCTGGAAGCGATGGGACTACAGCGTGGTCGCCTACGTAAGGCCAGCTGGATGCACGCTCATCGAGCTTGAAGAGGT
>RGAX01000437.1 GCA_009919985.1 Opitutaceae bacterium | reverse complement strand
TCGATATTCATATGAACATCCTCGAGCTTAATATCCCATTTAAATTTACCCGCGGAAATTTCCGCCAAAATCACGTCAAGGCCGGCATGAATCGCCGCACGCTCCTTCGGCGAGATCAGACCAACATGCGCGAGCATAGCCGAATGGGCCTTGCTGCCCGCGATGTCGAACGGGGCGAGACGATGGTCAAACGAGACGGACTCGCTGAACCGGAGCATCAATTCGGCGGGGCCCGCGGTGAAGCGACCGCCCCAGGTAACTTGTGAAGACTTGGCCATGAGAGATACCGAGCACACGCCTAGGCACGCCACCGCGCAACGCGAAAGAGAGTTTGCCCGACTGGGCACCTCCGGCAGGATAGGAGCATGTTTGCACGCGGTTTAATCGTAGGCTTGGTGCTGAGCGTCGCCTCCCTCGCGGCGGCACAAGATCCGCATGCCGCGGTGGAGATCGCGCCCGCCAAAACTTCGATTTACATAGGCAGCGTCACGATGACCATGCCGACGTTTCAACGCACCGGCGCTCGTTACGAATCGAGCTACGTGGCGCGGGTGTTTCCTTATTTTTTTTACAACGAGCGTGGAACCCTCTCGATCGACTTTACCGACGAACAACTAACCCGCCTAGATCGGGGCGAACGCGTGGACTTTCAGGGCCAAGCTAGGAGCGAATCTGGCGAACCTCGCCGTATCGAGGGCCACGCGACACAGACAGACGCGACGAGCGGGCAAATCAAAGTCCGCGTTTTCGTGACCGCTAAAATCGAACTAATTTTCAACACCACGTATCGCTTCAAGTCCCGGGCGCACCCATAAAGGGTCGCGCGGCTTGGTTGATTAAATTGGCGCGGTGGAGGTGACTCGAACACCCGACCGGCGGTTTAGAAAACCGCTGCTCTATCCAGCTGAGCTACCACCGCAAAGTGTTTTCTAAAAGTGACTAATGATTATATGTGAGAACCCTAAATCTGTTTTTTTACCATTTTTCTACCGAATAAACTGACGAATACACTAAAACCAACGATAGATAGCCTCAGTGCGTGGAAATCGC
>RGAX01000436.1 GCA_009919985.1 Opitutaceae bacterium | reverse complement strand
GAGCAGATAACACCGGTTTGCGCGTGGATTAAAATACCAGCCTAGCCGCCGGCTAGTTCGCGAGATGCTTGCAACGGGAGGTTTCAGCGGGACCATGGCGGTATGTTGCACATCGTGCTTTTCCAGCCGGAAATCCCGCAAAACACAGGAAATATCGGACGCATGTGCGCGCTCACGCGTTCACGGCTGCATTTAATTCATCCGCTTGGTTATGTGATCAACGATCGGAATTTGCGCCGCGCGGGGATGGATTATTGGAAGTCGCTTGATGTGCATGAGCACTCGAATTGGGGCGCGTTTCGCTCGAGCGTAGTCGGGCCGAAGCGGTTGTGGTTATTTACGACCAAGACGACGCAGTGTTTTTGGAGCGCGGCGTATGCGGACGGCGACGGCTTGGTTTTTGGCAATGAGGGGAGCGGTGCGCCGACGTGGTTGCACGAGGAGTTGGGCGCGGCGGCGCGTGTGACGATCCCGCATGCGAATTCCGAGCTGCGTTCGCTCAACTTGAGCACGGCGGCGGGTGTGGCGGCTTATGAGGCGCTGCGGCAGATCGGGTTGCCGCAGAGCTAATGGCGCGTCGTTGTGGGCTGGCGCCGGGCAGAAAAATTCAGGGCAGGTCGGCGAGGCGGACGCAGGCGACTTCGCGGGTCAAGCCATCGGCCACTAGCGGGGGGGGGGCTAGTTTACACTGGGCTTGAGCATAAGCGCAGCGTGGGTGGAAGGCGCAACCGGCGGGCGGGTTGATCGGAGATGTGCGCTCGGTGTCGGGGTCGGGTGTGGGAATGGCGCTGACGAGCGCGCGCGTGTAGGGGTGGCGCGGGCGTTCAATCACGTCTGCGGCTAGTCCAAGTTCGACGATTTTACCAAGGTACATGACCGCGATGCGGTGGCTCATGTAGGCCACGGTGCAGAGGTCATGCGAGATGAACAGATAGGCTGTTCCATGCAGGTCCTGGATCTGCCGCAGCAGGTTGAGGATCTGCGCCCGGATCGAGACGTCCAGCGCTGTCACCGGTTCATCGCATACGACCAGCGGGGGCAGTGGCGCCA
>RGAX01000435.1 GCA_009919985.1 Opitutaceae bacterium | reverse complement strand
ATCTCGGCGGGGTTGCGGAAAACGACGACCGTCCCGATCGCGCGGCCCACTTCATTAATCACCGCGCGGGTACTGAAGGCGATCGGCACGGCTGGGGCGGTACCGCGGTCGAGGGAGAATTCCGTATTGAGGGTGGTGGCTTCGCTGGAGGTGAGCGCTTTCGCAATCGGGCTTTCCCCCGGTTGCCCGCTGAGACGATGGGTCAGGCGGAAAAATTCACCTGAAGGTTGTCCGATAATTTCTTCGGCGGTACCGCCGAGAAATTTTTCGGCTTGAGCATTGATGAAAATAACCCGCCCAGTGGCATCCGTCAGCAGCACCGCTTCCTGCATTTCGCCTAAGAGGGTCGCGAGATGGGCGGCGGGTAGTTCTGGGCTGGGCTCGGTCGAACGCGCGGTTGCGGTGGACCCGGCTGGCATGGGTGCAATGAAGCCCAGCACGCGTTGGAGTTCTTTCCGGCGGGAGATGTGCCGGACGATGCCCGCGTGGACTAAGAGCTCGCGCCCATCGTGGTGGCGCAGCCGCAAATTATCAAAATAGGCTATCTGATTCGGATGCTGGGCGAGAAAATAGGCGGGCAGTCCCCCCGCGGTTTCATCCATGGGGAGCGCGCGCAAAAAAGATTCGAGCGTATCAGGTAGCTCATGCTCCGCATAACCAAGTTGAGCGCGGAAACCAGCCGAGAGCCAGGCGAGCCCCTGGGAAAAATTAAGATCAAACACGCCGAGGCGTCCGCGGTCGGCAATTTCGAGCAACCGTTCTTCTGCCCGTAGAGTGGTTTCTTCTACTTCCTTTCGCTCGCTGATATCGAGATGCGCGCCGATCACACGTTGCAGCGCTCCATTTGGTCCGTAAATCTGCATGCCGACGCTTTGCAGCCACACGTAGTAACCCGACGCATGCTTCATGCGAAATTCGAGGGCGAATTGCCGCGAGCCAGTGGCGCCGCCGCGACCTTGCCGGTCGGGCGCCGCGGCGGAGTCATCGGGGTGAATTAGGGTTAGCCAAGTCTCGTAGGTATTCGGCAGCGCTGCGTCGGTGTAGCCCAGT
>RGAX01000434.1 GCA_009919985.1 Opitutaceae bacterium | reverse complement strand
TTATTTTGATCCCTAGCCCACTCGAGCGCCATACGATCTCCGCCGCTTGCGCGCTCTCCCCAAAAAGCTCGACCCGCCGAAGCGCCGCCTCATCAACGACGGGAACCACTGGGGCCACCGGCGGAGTGGGTCCGCAGCCCAGTAAAATTAACGCTGCCCCCACCAGTAGCCCTGAGCGTAACAGTTGCATTCCTCAAGCTGCCACGAGCCGCTCCCTCGAGCAAGCCCCGAGGTATTTACGGCTGCGTCTCGCTCTTCATTTTCACGGAAGCGAATTTTTTTAATAACTCAGGAAATGCTGCGCGGATCGGTGAAGCGGCCAAGAATTCCTCCGCGGCGGCTTTGGCCCCTCGGGCGCGTAAGCCAGCATAAACATGCAACTCAAACTGCAGCTGCAACTGATTGGCCTCGGTCGATAAACCGAAGGCGGTGAGCAAAAAAAGCAGTGCCTCCATGGTGGAATATTTTCCTTCCTGCTGGTGCTCCCGCAAGCCGTAGCGACTGGGCCCGGTCATGGGCAAGCGCACCAATCGACCCCAAGTAGCCGTCACCAAAGACATGCGCGCCGCCTCGCGCCAGCTGCCATCCAGCAACAACACTTGCACCTCGGCCGGGGGAACGTCCGTGGGCAGCGGCTCGCCCCGCGGATGCAAAATCCAGAGCGTACGCCCCGGCAGCGCGATCGTCTCTGGCGCCGGCGGTGTTTCGCTGCGGTAGAGATGGTGCCGGGAAGCAGGAATCAGGCGATTAATGAGCCGCCCCGTGCTCGAAGGCCGCCAATATTCGCGCTGATGAATGAGCACGTCGATCTGCAGCGGACAGGTAACCCCGTGATCCACTGCGCAAATGCACCAACGCGGCGCGAGGCGACACCGCTCACAGCGCCGCGTGCCTGCTAATACAACGCTTCGAGCCATAGCCTCCATGAGGCCGCGCGTTGGGCGCGAGGTCAACTCTCGGAGCAAGTCGCGCCGTAATCCAAGCTATGATGAACAAAGTTGGCGGCCAGAGCATCGCTACGCTTCAATCACCGGCGCAGGATTTTTCCTG
>RGAX01000433.1 GCA_009919985.1 Opitutaceae bacterium | reverse complement strand
AGGTTGGCAACCTCAGCCAGCTTGTGGCCGGTGGCCGGGTCCAGCACATCAAAGCGCGAAGATCCGGCCACCCATTGGCCATTGATCAAGGCGTCGGTTTTGAGCAGGCTGGGGTCTTTGAGCAAGGCGAGGGGGGAACTGTGTTGTGTCATGGGGCAAATAGGGCGAAGTTGGAATGAAAAATGGGCGCGGACGCGCTGCCCCGTGATCTTACGATTATGCGCTTTCACTCCCTGCTAGCTGTTTGTAGCCGCCTTCGTAGGCGCGCTGATCACGCGCCGCGTGCGCCAAGGCTGGCCCATGCCACGATGGCGCCCACACAAGCTACGCGTCACGCGTCGCGTGCGCCAAGGCTGCCCGATCGCGCACTGCGGCGGCGGGTAAAGCGTCGCTCAAGCAGAGTTAAAGTAGCGCCAACCCCTTCACAGAACACACTATGGCCCTCATTAACTACATCACCCAAATCAACCTGGACTTTGGCGCCGTCGCGCTCTTGCGCGCCGAGTGCGAGCGCGTCGGTATGCGCAAACCGCTCATCGTTACCGACGCGGGCGTGCGCGCTGCCGGCGTCTTGGACAAAGCGCTAGCTGCTCTGGGCGACATCCCGCATGCGGTGTTTGACCAGACGCCGTCTAACCCCACGGAAGCGGCGGTGCGCTCTTATCGGCACGCGATGGGGATACGCCCCGTCTACAAACGCGTCGACACTTGTGCCGGGGAATTTTCCACCCGTACCGCCTACATGTACTCAACTTATGAGGAAGAGTGCGAGTCGCAGCCGACTGACCGCAAAAAAATCATCGTGCTCGGTGGCGGCCCCAACCGCATCGGGCAGGGCATCGAATTTGACTATTGTTGCGTGCATGCATCGCTGTCGTTGCGCGAAGACGGTTTCGAAACCATCATGGTCAACTGCAATCCGGAAACGGTTTCGACAGACTACGATACCTCGGACCGTTTGTATTTCGAGCCGGTGACGCTCGAAGATGTGCTCGAAATCGTGCATGTCGAGAAACCGTTCGGCGTGATCGTGCAGTACGGCGGCCAGAC
>RGAX01000432.1 GCA_009919985.1 Opitutaceae bacterium | reverse complement strand
CAGCTTCATCATCAGCCTGAACGCGGGTCGGCAGCTGGACTTTGAGGTTTGGCCGCTTAGCCCCCTCGGGGTCAGCCATGTGGGCGATGAGTCGATCGTTAAAAGTTTTGGCCGGATCATGCCCCATGTTTTTTAAGGCTTGGACGAGCGCGGCTACTTCAACCAGGCGGGCAATGTCGCGACCGGGGCGCACGTAGAATTCGATATGGGGCACGCGCACGCCCAGGATATCGTAATAATTTTCCTCAAGGCCCGTGCGTTCTTCAATTACCTCGGGTGACCATTCGCGTAAAGAAACGACGAGATCGATGCGTTTTTCGAGGCGAATGCTTTTAACGCCGAACATTTCGGCGATGTTGATAATGCCGATGCCGCGGCACTCCATGTAACCGCGGTTCAATGGGCGAGAGCTAGCGGAAAGTTCCCGTTCATCGAGTAATTTGATGACGGTGAGATCATCGGCCACCAGCGAGTGGCCGCGTTCGATCAGCGCGAGCGCGCATTCCGATTTGCCGATGCCGCTGTCGCCGCGAATCATGACGCCGATGCCCTTAATATCGAGCGTGGTCGCGTGTTCGGTCCCGGAGGCGGCGAACTCATTGTCGATGCACAGCGTGGCGGCATTAACAAAGTTCATCGTGATGAGGGGCGTGCGGAAAATCGGGAGCTTCATCTCCGCGGAGACCGCCAGCATCGGGTGGGTCGCCACGTAATTGCGGGTCAGCACAATGCAGGGAATCCCGCGCCGCACCATCTCCTGAAAAATTTCGATCTGCTGACGCTGCGGCAGCGTTTTGAGGTAAGTCATTTCCGCCGCGCCGAAAACCTGAATGCGCTTGTTGGCGAAATATTTAAAAAAACCGGTGAGAGCGAGCGATGGTCGATTGATCGAGCCCTCTCGAATGAGGCGATCCAAATCAACCTCTTTGGTCACAAGCTCGAGGTGCAATTTCTCGCGATAGGTTTCGTAGAAATGAGCGACGGTGATGCCGGGGAAAATTTTAGTGGGCATAGGCGAGGGGGTGACGGTACGCGCTGGGCTTAGACTAAG
>RGAX01000431.1 GCA_009919985.1 Opitutaceae bacterium | reverse complement strand
TCGTGGATTTACCGACAAATGAAATTCAGGGTTTCAACAGCTGGATGGAGGGAGCATGGCGACTGAAAAATCAGCAAAAAAATACTCTAAAAACCAGCCAAAAAATAAAAGTTAACCCGCTCCAACCAGCTTAGATTTTATCGCGGTTTTACCACGATCAGCGTCGAAACTCATGCGTGCGCGCCAACGCGCCAGGCCAACGGGTTCAGGCCCTGACCTTCGTTGTCGGCGCTCGCCACAGTGCGCGGAATGATCCGAAGCGTCGCGCGCCGCCTCACCTCACCGCCGCGCTCCGCACCCCGCTCTGTGGGAAACAAATCCGGCCGACGGCTTCATCGAAGTCCGCCGCGCCCCGGATGATGTCGATCTCCAAGCGCAGGTAATACAATGGCAGCGCGCAAGACCGCGTCTCCGCGATCCGCACGGCGTCCTTCTCAGTCGTGACCAGACATTCCGCGCCCTCGCGGCGAGCCATGTCAAACAGCTCGGCCAGATCGCTCTCTTCATAACGATAGTGATCGAGGTAACGCTCGCGTCCCATCAGCAACGCCCCGAGGTCCCGCAGAAATTTCTCAAAACTCTCGGGCGTCGCGATTCCGCTGAACGCCAACACCCGTTTCCCTTTCAAAAAGGTCAGCGGCTCCCGCGCGCCCGGCGCATCCGGGGCGACGCCGAAGCGCTGCAGATACTGCGGCCGGTGCGCGCACTCGATCAAATCCACGTCGGGATTGTGTTCTTTGATGAGCGCCTCGAGTTCCCCATCCCGCTGCCCGTTGGACTTGGTCAGGAAAATGTAGCTCGCGCGCTTCAGATGCTTGATCGGCTCGCGGAGGATGCCGCGCGGGAGCAGATTGCCGTTCCCGAAGGGATTGGTCTTGTCCACCAGCAACAAATTGAGGCTCCCCTTGAGCGGCAGATATTGAAACCCATCGTCCAGCACGAGGGTGTCACAGCCAAATTTTTTAATCGCATACGCGCCGGCCTTCACCCGGTTCTTGTCCACGAGCACGATCACTCCGGGGAGATTCCGCGCTAACATGTACGGCTCGTC
>RGAX01000044.1 GCA_009919985.1 Opitutaceae bacterium | reverse complement strand
TGCCAAGACTCACTCAGGCTTCATCAGCCAGCGCCCAATTAAAACCTCAAAGTCCGCCGCACCGGACGGCGGACTTTGAGGTTTTAATTGGGCGCTGGCTGATGAAGCCTGAGTGAGTCTTGGCAACGAGGCGCGTTGCTGTACGCTCTACCCCGATGAATGTTTTCCCCGTGGCGGCTCGTTGGCTCGGCGTGGCGCGGTTGAGCGCGGCGCTTGGCGCGAGTGTGGCTCCGGTGGTGGAGTTCAAATTACCTGCGCCGCCCCCGCCGGATGAAACCCCCGTTGTGGCTCCGGCAGTTGAACCCACCGCAGAAACGGCTGTGCCGGATTCGGTGGTCGAAGTTCCTGCGCAGGCCAACGTGGGGCGACCTGTGACGTCGTGGCTTGAGGCTCAGATCGAGCTCGCGCGTCGGGGCTTTTCGAGCGGTGCGATTGATGGTGTGGGCGGGGCGCAATCGGCGGCGGCGCTGCGGGCCTATCAGGAAAAAGAGAATCTCGCGCCTTCGGGTGTGCTGGATGCGCCCACGAGTGAGACGCTTTTAATGCTGGCTGAGCCATTGACCACGTTGACTTTGAGTGCCGCAGATTGCGCACGACTACAGCCGTTGAGCGACACGTGGCTCGGAAAATCGACGCAGTCCGCGCTTGATTATGAAACGGCGTTGGAGCTACTCGCCGAGCGTGCGCATGCGAGTCCGAATTTGTTAAAGCGATTGAATCCGGCGATCGATTGGAGCGGCCCGATTTTGCCTGGTACGGTCGTTAAGGTGCCCGCGGTGGGGCGAGTCAACGTGAGCGGCGTCGCGGCGCGCTTGCACGTGAAATTGGCGGAGCGGGTGCTACAGGTGCGCGATGCGGAGGATCGGTTGCTTGCGCATTTTCCGGTGAGCATCGCGCGCAAAGTTGAGAAGCGCCCCGTCGGTGAGTTGCACGTGACCGTGGCGATCGCTAATCCAGATTATACGTTCGATCCGGCGGTGTTTCCGGAGTCTGAGGAAGCTCAGCAACTCGGCCGAAAATTGATTTTGCCGCCGGGGCCAAACAATCCGGTGGGCTTGGCCTGGATCGGTCTCGATCGTCCGGGCTACGGCATACACGGCACGCCGAAACCTGAGCAAGTGGGGCGGACGGAGTCGCATGGTTGTTTCCGCCTCGCGAACTGGGATGCGCAGACGTTGCGGCCCCTCGTGTGGGTCGGGCTGACGGTGGTCGTGGATCCTTGAACGATTTTTTCGCTTCTTCGGGCTGGCTTGAAGACGAGTTTGGCGTCGAGAGTTGACGATGAACTAGAAGGGCTGGCACTAAGTGTGCAGAAGAGTAAACGCGGCGTGAGTTTTTTTCGAAAAATGATTCGTGCCAAGGTTGCCTTCACAATTTCAGGCATGAACCCACCCCTGTTCGGCCTCGCTCGGAGGCAATTTCTCGGGCAGATGACGACCGGTCTCACCGGTGTCGCACTTTCACGTTTACTTGCGCGTGACCTAGTCGCGGCGACGGCCCGACCCACGCATTTTGCGCCGAAGGCAAAGCAGGTGTTACAGATTTTTTGTCCTGGCGCGGCTTCGCATATCGATCTTTGGGATTATAAACCGCTTTTAGAAAAATATGACGGTACGCCGCTGCCGGGCGGTGAGACGGAAGTTACGTTTCAGGGGAAAAACGGCAACCTCATGAAATCGCCTTGGGCGTTCGCGCCGGCGGGGCAGAGCGGCAAAATGATTTCGACGTTACTGCCGCATCTGGCCGGGCAAGTGGATGACATGGCATTTATTCACAGTATGACCTCGCGTACCAACACGCATGGGCCGGGTTGTATTAACATGAATACGTGTTTCGCGCGTGAGGGTTTTCCAAGCGCCGGTGCCTGGTTGAGCTACGCGTTGGGAAGTTTGAATGAGAATTTACCAACTTACATCGCAATCCAAGACGTCCGAGGCGAGCCACCCAACGGTAAGGCGAATTGGGGTAACGGTTTTTTGCCAGCAGAGCATCAGGGAGTCACCTTGGCGGCGCAACAGCCGCTGCGAAATCTCGCCCGTCCTTCGAGTATCGGCGCCGCAGAAGATAAAGCGACGCGGGCTTTCCTCGAGCGCATTAACGCTGAGCATGCTGCGATGCACCCTGGCAGCGATGAACTACAGGCGCGCATGGCGAGTTATGAATTAGCGGCCCGCATGCAGCTGACTGCGCCCGAAGTCTGCGATCTCTCGCGCGAACCGCAGCATGTGCATCAACTCTATGGTACCGATGACCGCAATCCGCTTAAGGCCGCATACGCGCGTAATTGTCTCCTGTCGCGCCGCTTGCTCGAAAAAGGCGTGCGCTACGTCAGCCTTTATTGCGCGTCGCGCGCGAGCGCCGTCGATGGGTTGCTCAATTGGGATGCGCATAAAACGCTCAAGGCCGATTACGATCGGCACGCGCCGATCTTTGATCAGCCGACCGCGGCCTTGCTCGCGGATTTGAAACAAAGAGGTCTCTTACAGGACACGTTGGTCATTTGGTGTACCGAATTTGGCCGCATGCCGACGCACCAGGAAGGTACCACAGGCCGAGATCATAACCCCGATGCATTCACCACGTGGATGATGGGCGCCGGGGTACGTGGCGGCGTTAGTCATGGGGCCACGGACGATTTCGGCCGCCGTAGCGTGCAAGACGTTACCACGGTTTATGATTTTTACGCGACGGTGCTCCATCTGCTCGGACTCGATCACGAGCGGCTTACTTATTATCACAACGGTGCGGCTCGACGTCTCACGGATGTGCATGGTCATGTGATTAAAAGCATACTCGCATGAGTTTACGTACGCACAGGTTCCTATTTGCCGTTTTTTCCGTATCGCTCGTTTCGGCTTGGGCCACTGCCGCAGAAGAGGTGGATCCCGCCGGGATGGCTTTTTTTGAACAGAAAATTCGGCCGGTGCTCGTCGAGCACTGCTATGAATGCCACAGTGCTCAGGCAAAAAAACTGAAATCTAATCTGTTTCTGGATTCGCGCGCCGGCTGGCTGAAAGGTGGAGACGGCGGTCAGTCCGTCATCATTCCCGGTGATCCCGAGAATAGTCTACTCATCCGTACCATTCGTCATCTCGAGGAGGATCTTGAGATGCCGCCGAAGAAGCCGAAGTTACCGGATGCGGTCATTGCGGATTTCATCACTTGGGTGAAACAGGGAGCGCCTGATCCGCGCACGGCCACGTTGGGTGAAGCGAGAAGAGCGGACAAATCGTGGTGGTCATTGCAGTCGATCGCGCGTCCGGCGCCAAACAAAGGAATCGATGATTACGTCGCAGAAAAACTAAAAGAAAAAGGACTGGGGCTGAATTCTCCAGCCGATCCTGCCGCGCTGATTCGCCGTATGAGTTACGATGTGATCGGTCTTCCGCCCACGTATGCAGAGGTGCAGGCCTTCGTGGCGGCGGCGCAAAAAGATGCGGAGGCGGCGACGCGCGAGCTCGTGGATCGCTTGCTGGCATCGCCGCACTACGGTGAGCGCTGGGGGCGGCATTGGTTGGACGTCACGCGGTTTGGCGAGAGCTTGGGATTCGAGCGCAACATCATCATCGATGATCTCTGGCCGTTTCGCGATTACGTCATTCAGAGCTTCAACGCGGATAAGCCGTTTGACCGTTTTATCATCGAGCACCTTGCCGGCGATGTCATCGCGAAAGATAACCCCGCGATCGAAGTCGCGAGTGCGTTTCTAGTCGCTGGTCCTTATGATGATGTTCTCAACCAAGATCTCGCGGCCAAAAAGAATATCCGCGCGGCGACGTTGGACGATATGATCACGGCCACGGGCGGGGCGTTTTTGGGGCTCTCGTTTAATTGTGCACGTTGTCATGACCACAAGTTCGACCCAATTCCCACGGAAGATTATTATCGCCTGCGCGCAGCCTTCGAAGGCGTCACGCATGGTCGTCGGGTCATCGCCAGTGCCGAAGAGCGTGCGACCCACGCCGCCGCCGTCGCTGCGCCCACGCAGCGCAAGGTGCAACTTGAGCGTGAAATTGAAGCCCTGGATCAGGTCATCGAGGCGCGTGCGCTCGTCGAGTTGAACCAATTCCTGCCGATCCGCCCTAAGGTCGATCCACGCCTCACAGAGGAGCGGTTTCCCGCGGTTGCGGCGCGTTATGTGAAATTTGTTATCCGTGCTCACACTGGCAAACCGCGCCAGCAAAATTTAGGACAGACTCGATTAGTGGAATTTGAAATATGGAGTGCGGGCACGAAGCCGCGTAATGTGGCGTTGGCGCGTGCCGGAGCTAAAGCCGCCGGTGCGCGCTCCGCTCGCGCAGAGGATTTTGCCGATGCCTATGGTCCCCAACTCGTGATCGATGGCGAATACGGTGAACAGTGGTTCGTCGGTATTCCGGCCGAACTCACGATCACATTACCTCAGGTGGAGACGATCGACCGCATCGCATTTTCCAACGCGAAGGGCGGTGCACTGTTTAAAGACGCCGCGATCAATGGCAGTAGTCCTTGCGAGTATGCTGTGCTCGTCTCGGTTGACGGCCGTGACTGGCGTGAGGTTGCCAGTAGCGCGGGCCGCGAAGCTTGGACGCCAGGCCACGGCGTGGAACGGTTTCGCGCGGCGGTCACGACACGCGAGCAAGCCGAGGCGTTGGCGGAACTGCGCCGCGAACTCGATCAGGTCCAAGCGCAACTTAAGGCCGTACCAAAGCTGCGGGAATATTGGGTTGGACTGCATCAAGCGGTACCTGAGCCCACCTTCGTCCACAAAGGCGGAGACCCGATGAAACCTCTAGGATCGGTCCCGCCAGCGAGTTTGGCGGTGCTGGATCGCGTGACGCCGACCTACGAATTGCCCGTCGACGCGTCCGAAGGTGAACGTCGACTCGCGCTCGCGCGCTGGATCACACGCACCGACAATCCACTCACCCCGCGCGTACTCGCCAATCGTATCTGGCATTACCACTTCGGCATCGGCATCGTGGATACGCCGAGTGATTTTGGCTTTCTCGGCGGTCGACCTACGCATCCTGAGTTGCTCGATTACCTCGCCACGAGGCTCTTGGAAAACGGCTGGCACCTCAAACCTTTGCACCGCGAAATTCTCCTCTCGCGCACGTATCGTCAGTCCTCCGCGTATCACACTGAAGCGGCACGAACCGACAAGGATGCCCGTTTGCTCTGGCGTTATCCACTGCGTCGATTGGATGCCGAACAACTGCGAGATACGATGCTTGCGGTCGCCGGCAAACTGGATCGGCAGATGGGCGGCCCGGGGTTTCGTCTCTATCGTTTCACGCAGAATAACGTCAGTACCTACTTTCCGCTCGATGAACCCGGTCCTGAGACTTATCGGCGTGCCGTGTACCACCAAAACGCCCGCGCCAGTATTGTCGATGTGCTCAACGACTTTGATCAGCCCGATATTGCGTTTGCGGCTCCGCGTCGGGCGCAAACGACGACTCCCCTGCAAGCGCTGACGCTGCTTAATCACCGCTTCACACTCGATATGGCTGCAGCCTTTGCGGCCCAACTCACCGGCTCAACCGCTGAAACCATCACCACAGCTTACGCCCGCGTTCTTCAGCGTACCCCCAGTGTCATAGAGCGTACCGCCGCCGCCGAGCTTATAGCACAACATGGCCTCACGGCGTTTTGTCGTGCGCTACTGAATTCCAACGAATTGATGTTCTTGCAGTGAGTCGCTCGCTTTACATCAGGTTACCTGGTGAATTTTCAGGAAGTTTCTTGGTGTTTAACAAAGGCTCCGCGCTTGCTTTCGAGATGGTGAAGGTCGTTGATCACTAGGCTTTCAAAACCCTTAAACATTTTCACCTGTCTGCTGTGAATTAGCGTCCATGATGGCTCTGTCCCGTTCTCCGTTTTTTATTTACGGCTACTTGATTTTTTTTGGGTCCGCTGCGGTCATCACCGCCGCGCCCGAGAAAATTTCGTTTAACCGCGACATCCGGCCGATCATGTCGGACACCTGTTTTCACTGCCATGGATTCGACGCCAAAACCCGCGAGGCCGGGATGCGGCTCGATCTGCGCGATGAGGCATTGAAGCCCACCAAGACCGAGGCGCTTCCCATCGTGCCGGGCAAGCCCAACGACAGTGAAATCATCAGCCGCATCTTTGATGATAGCGACCCGATGCCGCCTGTAGACGCGCACAAACCGCTCACGGCGGCGCAAAAAGAATTGTTTCGTCGCTGGGTCGCGGAAGGCGCCGTGTACGAGCCGCACTGGGCTTATGCGCCGCTCGTGACACCGCTCGTGCCGAGTCAGGCGCGCGGCGAGGTAAACCCAATTGACGCGTTCATTCGCGCTCGGCTCACCGAAAAGAAAATCAACCCATCGCCTGAAGCGGAGAAATCCCGTTTATTGCGTCGCCTTGCGCTTGATTTGACGGGTCTGCCGCCCACGCCCGAGCAGATGGCGATGTTTCTCGCGGATCGTTCGCCTGATGCGTACGAGAAACAAGTTGAGCGTCTGCTCGCTTCACCGCGCCACGGTGAACGTATGGCCGTCTGGTGGCTCGATATCGCGCGCTTCACGGACACCGTCGGTTTTCACGGCGATCAGAACCAGCGAATTTTCCCGTACCGCGACTATGTGATCCATGCCTTCAACGCCAACAAGCGCTTCGATCAATTCACGATCGAGCAACTCGCTGGCGATCTACTGCCCAACCCCACGATCGAGCAACGTGTAGCCACCGGTTATAATCGGCTCAACATGATGACGCGCGAGGGTGGGGCGCAGCCGAAAGAATATCTCGCCAAATATGGCGCCGAGCGTGTGCGCAGCGTGGCGGCCGCGTGGTTTGGTAGTACGTTCGGTTGCGCGGAATGCCACGACCACAAATTTGACCCTATCAAGACGCGCGATTTTTACGAGCTCCAGTCGTTCTTCGCGGATGTAAAACAATACGGCGTTTACGGTGATTACGATTACTCACGTAATCCCGACCTGAAAGGTTTCAATAACGACTTCCCGTTTCCGCCCGAGATCGAAGTCGAGAGCCCTTACCTCGCAGCCCGGCACGCACGCGCGCAAGATGAAATTGCCGCGCACGTCACCGCGATGCGGCAACGTGCGCAAGCTTCTGCTCCAGCGGCGCGCATGGCCACTTGGCTGGATGAAACGCGCACGTACCTTGGCCGCGTACCTAGTGGTTGGGAACCGTTGCGCGCTACAAAGGCCGAATTGCGTAAAGGCGACAAAGTCATCACCGAGCGACCCGTCACCGTCGAAACCGACGGCACCGTTTGCGGCGGCCAACCGTTGGCCAACCGCGAGTTTTATCGCATCATTTTACAACCGGACGGCGGTCGCATCACCGCTTTGCGACTGGATGTGATGCTCGAGCCACCTACCGATCCAGTCGAATGGAAATGGCCGCCCTCAAATGTCATGCTTATCCCAAGCGTGCAATGCGCCGAAGGCGAAGTTCGTAAACTCGATGTTGTCTTCGCCGATGCGACGGCGAAGGCACCGCGTTTCATCAATGGCGCCGAACTTCATGGTGTCACCGCGGGCTGGCGTTTGCCTGAGCCGACGAAGCGGGAAACTGTGACGGGTGTTTGGTTACTGGCGGAGCCGCTGAAGTTGGCCGCGGGTGAGTCGCTGGTGGTGATTGTTTCAGGTGAGACGTTGCCGAAATTCCGGATGTCCACGAGTCGCCTCGGCGCACAAGATCCGCTCGAGGTGGCGTCTGCTGCGACTTTGGCTGCGTTGACCGCGCCGCAACGCACTCCGTCGCAGGAAACTTTGCTCGCCGACACGTGGATGATGAGCACTGCCGACGATGCATTGTCATTTACGCGTTATCATCAGCTCGTAACTAAGCTCAAAGACACCTATCGCGGCAAAGCCTGGTCGATGATCACGGAAGCGACAAAACCGATTCCTGTTCGCGTGTTGCCGCGGGGTAACTGGCAGGATGAGAGCGGCCCTACCGTCTCACCGGCGACGCCTAGTTTTCTGCCCGGTCGGCTCGAAAGTACGCCGCAGAAACGGCTTACTCGTCTCGATTTGGCTCGTTGGATTGTTTCCCCGGAAAATCCTATCACATCGCGCGCAGTTACCAATCGGCTCTGGTCGCTTTATTTTGGTAATGCTCTCAGCGGGGCCGTGGACGATCTTGGTTCGCAAGGAGAATTACCTTCGCATCCCGAATTGCTCGACTGGCTCGCTAGTGAATTCCGCGGCAGTGGTTGGGACTTGCGTCACATGATTCGCCTCATGGTGACCAGCGCCACGTATCGCCAGAGCAGCAGCCTGCGACCTGAGCTGCGCGACATCGATCCGGCGAACCGCTTGCTCGCTTCTCAAAATCCGAGGCGGCTCGAGGCCGAGTTTGTGCGCGACAACGCCCTCGCGATTTCGGGTCTGCTCGATTTGCGCGATATCGGTGGCCCGAGCGCCAAGCCCTATCAACCGCCCGGCTATTACGTCGCGTTGCAATTTCCTGAGCGCGATTACCTTGCGAGCGATACTGATGCTCAGTGGCGACGCGGAGTTTACTCGCACTGGCAACGCACATTCCTGCATCCGATGCTCGCAAACTTTGATGCACCTTCTCGCGACGAGTGCGCCGCGGCACGCAACCTCAGCAATACGCCCCAGCAGGCACTCACGCTGTTGAACGATCCTAGCTTTGTCGAAGCCGCCCGCGCCTTCGCTGGCCGTATTTTATCGGCCGGTGCACGTAACGAAGCCGCGCGTCTTGACCTCGCGTTTCACCTCGCGCTCTCACGTCCACCGCAGCGCGCTGAGCGTGATTCGCTCGCGACGTTCCTCGCCACCCAACGCGAGATTTACCGCGCCGATCTTTCCTCCGCCGAAAAACTTCTTCGCATCGGCCTCGCCCCGCCTACCGACGGCGACCTTGTCGAAGCCGCCGCTTGGACTCAACTCGCGCGCGTGCTTTTGAATACGCAGGAAGTCATCACCCGTTACTGACCATGTCGCCCTACGATCCCACCGCGCACGCCTTAAGCGTCAATCGCCGCACCTTTCTCACCCAAAGTGCCTACGGCCTCGGCGGCATCGCCTACGCGCTGTTGCAGAGCAAGCTCTCCGCAGCGAGTAACGCGCCTGCGACGCCGCCTCCAGGATGGCACGGCGCGCTGCGTGAGGCTCATATGCCGGTGCGCGCCAAACGTGTGATTTTCCTCTGCATGGCGGGCGGTCCGTCGCAGCTTGAGACCTTCGACTGGAAACCGCAGCTTAAAGCTCTCGATGGTCAGCCATTCCCGGCGTCGTTTACGGCGGGCCAGCAACTCGCGCAGTTGCAAAATATGGTGTTGAAAGCGCGCGGCCCTATCGCGTCGTTTAGTAAACGTGGCCAAGCGGGGATCGAGATCAGCGACCTTTTCCCGCACATTGGGCGCGTGGCTGATGATTTGTGCGTGGTGCGCTCGATGCAGACCGAGCAGATCAACCACGATACGGCACATGCGTTCATGAACACCGGCTCGATCATCAAGGGCCGGCCGAGTATGGGTTCGTGGTTGCTCTACGGTCTTGGTGCCGAGACGCAGGACTTACCCGGTTTCATTGTACTTACTTCGCAGGGTAAAACCGGCCAGCAACCGATTTCCGCGCGGCAGTGGTCGAGCGGGGTTTTGCCCAGTCGTTTCCAAGGCATTCAGTTTCAAGCTCGCGGGGACGCCGTTCACTACGTCGGCAATCCCGAGGGCGTCTGCCAGAGCACGCAGCGTCAGGTTATCGAAGAAGTTCGCCGCATGAATGGATTGCTCGCCGCGGGCACACATGATCCCGAGATCGCCACGCGCATCGCGCAATACGAGTTGGCGTTCAAAATGCAGACGAGCGTCCCCGATCTCACCGATTTCAAAAACGAGCCGCAGGCCATGCTCGACCTATACGGCGTGAAGGAGCCGGGCGACGGCAGTTACGCTTCCAACTGTCTGCTCGCGCGCCGACTCGCTGAGCGAGGGGTGCGCATGATCCAGCTCTACCACCGCGCTTGGGATCATCACGACAATTTGGAGGGCGGTATGAAAAGCGGCGCGCAAGACGTAGATCAAGCGACCGCCGCGCTTATCACGGATCTCAAACAACGAGGGATGCTCGAAGATACGCTCATTCTCTGGGGTGGCGAATTTGGCCGCACCCCGATGGGGCAGGGTACAGGCCGCGATCACCATATTCTGGGCTTTAGCGTATTCATGGCCGGTGGTGGCGTGAAAGCCGGAACGGTTTACGGTGCCACCGATGAACTCGGCTACCGTGCCGTTGAAAACCCTGTCAACGTCCACGACTTACATGCGACGATGCTCGCCTTGATGGGTGTCGATCACCGTCGGCTCAGCACCAAGTTTCAGGGGCTCGATGTACGCCTTACGGGCATCGCTGGTGAAGTGGTTAAAGGCTTGATGGCGTAAACCGGCGCACCTCGCCTCGGGTAGTTTTGGGTATTTTCGCTTGTCTCGGTTCGTTGCGCACGGACGCTGGGCGCACGTTTCACCTATGGCGTCCAACTACACCGAAGCCAGTATCAAGACCCTCTCGTCCCTCGAGCACATCCGTCTGCGTCCCGGCATGTACATCGGCCGGCTCGGCAACGGCACGCACGCCGAGGACGGCATTTACGTTCTCCTGAAGGAGACCATCGATAACTCGATCGATGAGTTCATGATGGGCCACGGCAAGAAGATCGAAATCGAGCTCAACGATCGTACCGTGCTCGTGCGCGATTACGGCCGCGGCATCCCGCTGGGTAAACTCATCGATTGCGTTTCGATTATTAACACGGGCGCCAAGTACGACAGTGAGACATTTCAAAAGGCCGTTGGCCTCAACGGGGTCGGCCAAAAGGCCGTCAACGCCCTCGCTTTAGAATACCGAGCCACCGCCATCCGCGAAGGTGAATCCAAGCTCGTCGAATTCGCACAGGGCAAACTTAAGAAAGATCACAAAGTTATCAAATCCACTGAGCGTAACGGTACGCTCATTGAGTTTATTCCCGACGCCGCGCTCTTCGGCGCCGATTTCAAGTTTCGTCCCGAATTCGTCGAGGACATGCTTTGGAACTACGCCTTCTTGAATCGCGGGCTCACGCTCACCTTCAACGGCAAGGCATTTAAATCCGAGAAAGGCCTCGAAGACTTACTCGCGAAAAACCTTACTGGCGATACGCTGTACCCGATCCTGCATCTTGAGGGTGAGGACATCGAATTTGCGATGACGCACGGCAGCCACTACGGCGAAGAATATTTCTCCTTCGTCAACGGTCAGCACACCACGATGGGCGGCACCCACCAGCAGGCTTTCCGCGAAGCTGTCGTTGAGACGGTGCGCAATTTCTACAAAAAAGAATTCGACGCCGCCGATGTGCGCCAGTCCATCGTCGCCGCGATTGCCGTACGCGTGCAGGAACCCGTCTTTGAATCGCAGACCAAGACCAAACTCGGTTCTGCCGACATGGGCCCAGGTGGTCCAAGCGTGAAGGATTTCATCGGCAAATTTGTCCAGCAGACGCTCGACGTCTATCTCCATAAAAATCCCGTAACCGCCGAGGCGATTCTCAAAAAGATTCAAGCCAGCGAACACGAGCGCAAGGAACTCGCCGGCATTCGCAACCTCGCCCGCGAACGCGCCAAGAAAGCCTCGCTGCACAACAAAAAGCTCCGCGATTGTCGCCTCCACTTTGGCGACAAGAACGAGCGCGCCGAAGGCTCCAGTCTTTTTATCGTCGAGGGCGACAGCGCCGCCGGCTCGCTCACCGCTTGCCGCGATGTGCAGACGCAGGCCGTCTTCGCCCTTAAGGGCAAACCGCTTAACACGTACGGCCTCTCCAAAAAAGTCATCTACGAGAACGAAGAATTCCACCTCCTTCAATCTGCGCTTAACATTGAAGAAGGACTCGACGGTCTACGTTACGGCAAAGTCATCATCGCGACCGATGCTGATGTGGATGGCATGCACATTCGACTACTGTTGCTCTCGTTTTTCCTGCAATTTTTCCCCGATCTGATCGCTCGCGGGCACCTTTCGATTCTTGAGACGCCGCTCTTTCGGGTGCGCAACAAAAAGAAAACGATCTACTGTTACGACGAGCAGGAAAAACAAGCCGCTATCGCCCAACTCGGCGCCAGCCATGAGATCACGCGCTTTAAAGGCCTCGGTGAAATCTCCGCCAATGAGTTCAAAGATTTCATCGGTGAAAACATCCGGCTCGAGCCCGTATCGCTCCATCACCTGCACAATACCGACGAGTTACTCTCGTTCTACATGGGAAAAAATACCCCTGAGCGTCAGGACTTCATTATCAGCAATCTTAAGGTGGAAAAAGACCTGGTCGTAGCCTGAAGCGCTGCGAATCGAACGTTAGCGTAAAAATTATTTAGCGACATTTTCCCGCAATGCCCAAACGCAAAGTACCGAAGACCTCCGATCAAGCTGAGCTCTCGCTTTCCGGCGATATTGCCCCCGCGGCCCCCGTGCTTCCCGCGGCTTCCGGCGCTGACGTTACTGCCGCCGAGCTCGTTGTCGCGCCGCCCAAAATTGCCGAGAAAAATTCTCCCGATGCGCCGCTGGTAAAACATTACCGCTCCTGGTTTCTGGAGTACGCGAGCTACGTCATTCTCGATCGCGCCGTCCCGCACCTCGACGACGGACTCAAACCCGTGCAGCGCCGCATTCTCCACACGTTGTGGGACATGGATGACGGTCGTTTTCACAAGGTTGCTAACGTCGTCGGCCGCGCAATGTCGTTGCATCCGCATGGTGATGCTTCGATTGGCGCGGCGCTCGTCGGCATCGGCCAACGCTCGTTTCTCATCGAGCCACAGGGAAACTTCGGCAACACTCTCACCGGTGACGACGCTGCGGCTCCTCGTTACATCGAGGCCCGACTCACTCCCTTTGCCAAGGACGTGCTCTTCAACCCAAAGACCACCTCATGGCAGCTCAGTTACGACGGCCGCGCGCAGGAACCTGTCACGCTTCCCGCAAAGTTCCCCATTGTGTTACTGGAGGGTGCCGAAGGCATCGCGGTCGGCCTCTCGACCAAGATTCTGCCGCATAATTTTAACGATCTGTGCCGCGCGGCCATCAATCATCTCCAGGGAAAAACGTTCCGCATTTATCCTGATTTCCCCACTGGTGGAATCGCTGATTTCAGTGAATATAATGACGGCGAGCGCGGCGGTAAAGTGAAGGTCCGTGCCAAGATCGAGGTGCGCTCGAAGTACCTGCTTGCGATCACGGAATTACCTTACGGAGCGACGACCGAGTCGCTCATCGAGTCGATCCTCGGCGCCAACGCGAAGGGCAAAATTAAAATCAAGCACGTCGATGACAATACTGCCGACGTCGTCGAGATTCTCGTGCATCTGCCCGCTGGCGCCGATGCGGAGAAGATCATCCAGCAACTTTACGTGTTCACCAATTGCCAGTTGGCGCTCTCGCCGGCTGCCTGCGTGATCGAGGACGACAAGCCGCATTTTCTAGGCGTGCGCGAGATCCTGCGCCGCAGCGTCGACAAGACTAAGACGCTTTTGAAGCGCGAGCTCGAGATCCGCCTCGGTGAGTTGGAGCAACAATGGCATTGGGACTCCCTGGAGCGCATTTTTATTGAGGAGCGTATCTATCGCCGAATCGAGAAATCAAAAACGTGGGCTGAGGTCATCAGCGAGATTCGCGAAGGTTTAAAGCCATTCCTCAAGCAACTCCGCCGCGACGTTACCGACGAAGATATCACCCGTCTGACCGAAATACGTATTAAGCGCATATCTGCTTACAACCGTTTCCAAGCCGACGAGGCCATGAAGAAGACGGAGGCCGAGATGAAAGAGGTGAAACATCACCTCAAAAATCTCACTGAATATGCCGTGAAGTGGTTCGAGACCTTGCATGAAAAATACGGCAAAGGCCACAAGCGCCGCACCACCTACGACGAGATCGAACAGATCAACGCCGCTCAGGTTGTCTCCGTAAATCAACGCCTCTACGTCAATCGCGAGGAAGGTTTCATCGGCCTGAACTGGCGTCAGCACGAGTTTGTCCAGGAATGCTCCGTGCTCGACAGCGTACTGTGCTTGATGGCCGATGGCTCGCTCAAGGTTACCAAGGTCGCCGATAAAGTGTTTATGGGGCGCGATATTATCCAATGCGCGATCCTGCCCGCTGACGGGGACAAGAATTTTTACACCATGGTTTATCAGGACGGCGCTTCGGGCAAAGCCTTCGCTAAGCGATTCCAAATTGGCGGATTCTCGCGCGATAAATTGTACCCACTGGTCCCCAGTGAGGGTTCCAAGGTGATCTACCTCGAAGTCAGCCCCACGGAGAAAGCCATGCCTAAAACACTGCATGTTTCACTCGATGGTCGTGGCGGAGCGCGCATTCGCGAACTCGACTTCGATCTCACGCCTTTGCCGGTGAGCAACCGCAGCGCCAAAGGCCTTACTGTGAGCAAGTGGGCCGTGAAGAGCGTAAAGCGGCTCAACTGATTATAATTTCGCGGCTGGGTCTACAGGATGCGGGTTGACCCAGCCGCCAGTTAACTTTCGCGTAGGTCTCTTCAGTGGTGAGCTTTGCCGGTGGTGCACCAATAAATGTCGTTCCTGTAATAGACAGCCGTGCTTTGGCACGTTAGATTGATCTCTTTCTTAGTCTCCACGTTTACCCCTATGCGTCGAATTTTCCTGTCAGGTGCTACGGTTTTAGCCGGCTTGGTTTTGTTATCCCAAATCGGATATAGCTCGAGTTCTACTCCTGCGTCTGCGCCCGAGTCGGGCGGAGCGGTCGCCGTCGTTTCTTCGACGCCGTCGAACGGGGCCAAGCTTTCTTTCAACGAGCACATCCAACCCATCCTCGCCGAAAATTGTTTCTCGTGCCACGGGCCTGATTCGAGCACGCGCAAGGCGAAGCTGCGCCTCGATCGTTTTCAATTTGCGACCGTGGAGCGAGGTGACCACGAGGCGGCGATTATTCCAGGCCGTCCCGAAGTCAGTCTACTGGTTGAACGAATTTTATCCAACGACGCGGACGAAATCATGCCGCCGCCCGAGTCGCATAAAACCCTCAAGCCGGCCGAAATCGCTTTGCTCAAACGTTGGATCACTGAAGGCGCCGAGTATCAAGAGCACTGGTCGTTTCTCGCTCCGACTCGCCCCGTGGTACCAACCTCATCGGGTGTCGTTGCAAACGGGGTCCGGAATCCTATCGATTCCTTTGTCGCTGCAAATCTGGTCGCAGCAGGTTTAAAGCCCGCAGCTGTCGAAGATCCCGCTCGGCTGCTGCGGCGTGTTACGCTGGATCTGACGGGCCTGCCGCCAACAACTGAAGAAATCGCTGCGTTCCTGCGCGACCCATCGCCGGCCGCGTATGATCGTGCAGTTGATCGCTTGCTCACGACGGATGCCTCCGCGGAGCATTTTTCTCGTCAATGGCTCGACGCCGTGCGCTACGCTGATACGCACGGCATTCACATCGACAACTATCGATCGATCTGGCCCTACCGCGACTGGGTGACGGATGCGTTTAAAAATAATCTGCCCTTTGACCAATTTACCATTGAGCAGATCGCCGGTGATCTTTTGCCCAATGCGACACTTGATCAGAAGGTCGCCTCCGGTTTCAACCGCTGCCTCCCGACGACGAGTGAGGGCGGCGCGATCGCCGCCGAGTATGAAGCCATTTACGCTAAGGACCGCGTCGAGACGATGTCCACGGTGTGGCTGGGTCTCACGACCGGGTGTGCGGCCTGCCACGATCATAAATTCGACCCCATCACGACCAAGGATTTTTATTCGCTTACGGCATTTTTTCGCAACAACACGATGCCGGCGATGGACGGGAATATCTCTGACACTCCGCCCAGCCTCTTTGTGCCGGCCAAGTCCGACCGCGAACGCTGGCCCGTCTTGCAAAGTGAAATTACTGCGACTAAGTCCTCACTCGCAGCCCGTACCAAACAAGCTGAAGCCGACTTCGCCGCATGGCTGGCCTCGGCGCCGCAGCTTACGCCGCTCCCGCCTGAACGTAGCGAGCGCCAAAGCCGTTTGCACGTTGCCCCAGCCTCGACCGTAGCAGTCGCGGGCCCGTACGGCCCGGCAACGAGTATTAACGGCCTCGATCTCGTCCTTGGTCCGCCTGTAGCGATGCTCCGTCATGGCGCTGAGAGTTTCGGCTTGCTCGTGCGCGTAGACGACAAGCCGAGCGGCACGTTGCTTTC
>RGAX01000430.1 GCA_009919985.1 Opitutaceae bacterium | reverse complement strand
GGAAAAAAATGCCGCTTTAGAACGGCTAAAAACCGAGGTATTTTTTGATTAATAATTACTTAAATTGATGTTAAATAAGTATTTGTAACATCATTTTCTAGCTGGCGTCTAACTTGCTTAATGGCTGGCATTGAGCGCTGAAGATCAAGATTCAAAAACCGAGGCACCCTCCGCGAAGCGGCTTTCCGAAGCCCATTCGAAGGGGCAGTTCGCGCGTGCTCCGGAGTTGACCTTGGCCTTCACGTTGGGAGCGGCGTTATTTACCCTCGGTCTGGCCGCCCGCGAGGCCTCCGATAAAATGACGCGCCTCGCGGTGGCAATCTTTGGCCGTTTGGGGGAGTTGCGGGTGCAGGGCGACGAAGTCCCAGCGGTAGCGGAATTGGCGATGACCACGTTTGTCTCAATCGCGTTGCCGGTCGTCTTGGCCACGGCCTTGGCCGCGATTTTGGCCGGCGGAGTGCAAAGCGGTTTTCAGCTCACTCCGGAAGCGATGCAGCCCAATTTCGAACGTTTTAATCCGATCGAAGGGCTAGGACGTATTTTCTCAGGAAAAATTTGGGTCACCGCTTCTCTCGATTTATTGAAGGTCGTAGCGGTGTTCGCATGTCTGGCGGCGGCGACGAGCAAGATTTTTAGCGATGCGATTTTTTCAGCTCCCGTGGAAACGCTCTACCTTGCGAATTTTCTGCACACCAGCGCGATGTCCCTAATGTGGAGATTTCTGGGCGCAATCGCGGTGATCGCTGCCCTCAGTTACGCATACGAACTTTATAAATCGAACCAAGAACTGATGATGTCGCGCCAGGAGCTCAAAGATGAGCGGACCCAGTCGGATGGTAATCCCCTAGTGAAAGCCGCGATGCGCCGTTTCGCGCGTCGGCTCTTGCAAAAGCAGATGATGGACGCGGTCCCGACCGCCGATGTCATTGTGGCTAATCCGACTCACTTTGCCGTGGCGCTCCGCTACGATCGGGGATCAGACGCGGCGCCGGTGATTGTTGCTAAAGGCGAAAATCGTCACGCGCTTCGGATCAAGGAATTGGGCGCGCTACACGG
>RGAX01000429.1 GCA_009919985.1 Opitutaceae bacterium | reverse complement strand
GCCACGAAAAACACGAGAAACACAAAAACGAACGAATACATTTTAACCGCGAAGGGCGCGAAGTGACGCGAAGGTTTCGAACTTAAACCTTAGAACTTAAAACTTCCCCGCCGCTCCCGCGCGACTGAGGATCGGCCCTATAACCTCTAGCCTCTCACCTCTGACCTTTTGCCTCCGAGCCGCCACGAAAAACACGAGAAACACAAAAAATAAACCAAGGCATTTTGCCCGCGAAAAACGCGCAATGACGCGAAAGGGAAATTCCGAGCTTAAAACCTAAACCTTAAAACTTAAAACTATCCCCCCCCGCTTACGGCGCGCTTAGGCGCAGGGCAGATCGAGGGTCACTTGCAAGCCGCAGCCGGCGGGGCCGGGTTGGAGGTGGAGGTGGCCGCCGGCAATTTCGGCGACGGAGCGCGCGATCGCTAAGCCCAAGCCGAGCCCTTGCTGGTCGCGGTCGCTGCGCGCGAATTGAATAAAGGGTCCGATCGCCGCACACTGGGCCTCCGTCATGCCCACCCCGGCATCGACCACGGTAATTAAGTAACGCGCCTCGTGGCATCGTCCCGTCACGGTGACCGGCTGACCGAGCGCAGAAAAGCGGAACGCGTTGCCGACTAATTCGGCGACGGCGGAAATCAGATAGCCTTCATCGAGCCGCAGACTCGCGGCATCGCAATGCAGGGTTAAATCCGCGATGCGCTGCTCCTTGTGGGCGGCGCGAGCGGCGCCTGCCATAATAGATTCGCTGGCGGCACAACGCCCCGCCTCGGGGCAAGGGGGCGTCTTGCGCCGCTCCAACTCATAGTGCAACGCCAGCTTGCGCGACAACGCGAACTGCTGATGCGCATTGGTGCGGATGATTTTCAGCAGGTCTTTTAATTCGGCCGGTTCGATGTGATCGGCGGCCTCCTCAATCATTTCCAAACCGCCCATGATGCCATTGAAAGGCGGCAAAAGTTCATTCGCCCAATTGGCCTGGGCCACCACGCGACGATCAGCGAGCAAGGCGAGGATGCGCTCCCGCAGCGGCCGCAGCCGCTGCATGCGGGCGGCGATGGCGTCGAGGATATCGCTC
>RGAX01000428.1 GCA_009919985.1 Opitutaceae bacterium | reverse complement strand
TTTGCATAATTGTATCGTCCCTTAAATTCCCCTTGTTCCGACGCTTCAGCATCCCATAGCCATAAATAGCTGTCTCCGTCTCGCAAGTAGTAGGTTCCCTTCCAGGCCCATACGTTATGCGAACAGTCTTCAGGCAATTTAAACGGATCCACCGCTGGACGCACCTCCTTCACTACCTTCTTCGCCACAATTGCCTTTGCCTTTGGAACTGCAGCAGCGGCTGCAGCCGCAGGCAAAGGCTCTAAACCAGGCATTTCCTCTTCCACAACCACTGCTGCCACTGCCGCCACTGCTGCTCCTGGAGCTGGAGAACGCGGCCGCGGCTGCGGCACAATAATCCCCTTCTTTGCAACTGACTTCTTCGCCGCCTCCTTCGCCGCCTTCTCCTCCTCCTTCCTTCTCTTCTCTGCCTCCTTCTCCGCTGCCTTTCGCGCCTTCTCCGCCTCCTTCGCAGCCTCTTTCGCCGCCTTCTCCTCTTGCACTTGCTGCGAAGTCTTCTTCACCACCTTCGCACTCGCCTTTGGAGCAACCTGCTCGTACTGCGATTCGAAATCCTGCCAAACTGCATCATTTCGATCCCGCAGCAACTTCCCATAGCACATTGCTTGCCCTTGCGACATTGACTTCCCCGTGTCCGCAAATACGTGCCCTCCCTCCGTTTCCTCCGACTCCCGCAACTCCACCTCAGTCACCTCCTTCTCTTGAGTCTCCTTGTTCAATTTTGACGTCCGCATAACAAACGGCTCCCAGCCATTCATCGTTGCGTCCGCCAAAACAAATTTCGTCCACTCGTGATTTCTCTCCAACTGACTTGGAATAGCCGCCACCTTCTTCTTCGCAGCCACACCCCCAATCGCCTTCTTCAGCAAGCTTGAAGCACGATCCATCACATCCGCCAACTCCCCCGCATCCAACTGCGGCAAAGCCGCAATCACCTGCTCGAAGCCAATTTCCAATTCTGCTGCCATTTCGTAAATATACGAGTATACAATAAGACTAAACGGGGGGTTTCCTCGCTCGGTCTTACCTACCCTCCCTCTAAAAAATTCCTTCAATTTTTTTCTGATTTTGACCTCCTAT
>RGAX01000427.1 GCA_009919985.1 Opitutaceae bacterium | reverse complement strand
AAGCACCGCACCCGTACCGGCCACCATCGTTGAAAAGGGCATCCTCGCCGACAGTCTTGTCGTGGAGACGATCGTTAAAAAGTACTGCGACCACACCCCGCTCTACCGCCAGAGTGTCGGGGTCAGGCGCGATGCAAAGGTTGAAATCAGCCAGTCGACTTTGAGCAGTTGCACACTCAAGGCCGGCGAACTGCTTTTGGAGGTGGTGGGCTGCATGAGAGCCGACCTCCTCGCCGGCGGCTACATCCAGGCCGACGAAACCACCGTTCCGGTCCAGAGCAAACGGGCCAAGGGCAAACACCACCAGGCCTACCTCTGGGAGTTCAGCCGGCCGGGGGACGTGGTGGTTTACGACTTCCAAATGGGGCGCGCCCGGGAGGGGCCGGCGCACTTCCTCCATGGTTTTGAAGGAAGACTTCAAAGCGACGGATATGCCGCCTACGGAAAAATAGGCGGACCCAGCCTGCTGCATTTTGGGTGTTGGGCGCATGTGAGACGCAAGTTTTTTGAAGCGTCCAAGCTCGATCCCAGGGATGCGCGGAGCGTGTCGGTGGTGGTGGCCATCGGGAAGCTTTACGAGGTGGAGCGGCAGGCCCGTGAGGGGAAGCTCACGGCTGAGGAGCGGGAGGCCTTGCGCTTGCGGGAGAGTCCGGTGCTTTTGGCGGAGGTGAAGGCGCTGGTGGTCCAGAGCGCCGCGGTTGCACTGCCCAAAAGCGGGCTGGGCAAGGCGTGCACGTATGCCCTCAAGCAGTGGGAGCGGCTGGAGTGCTACGCCGGGGCGGGGCACGGCATGGTGGAGATCGACAACAACTGGGCTGAGAACGCGATGCGGCCGATCGCGCTTGGGCGCAAAAACTGGATGCAGATCGGCAGCGAGGAAGCCGGGCCGAAGATCGCGGCGATCCTGTCGGTTTTGGAGACGTGCAAAAGGCTTGGCGTGAATGGGCGGGAGTACCTGCTGGAGGTGTTGCCGCAGCTTTCCTACCGGGCGACGCGTCCCGGGCTGGAGGGGTTGGCGCCGCTTGAGGAGCTCACCCCGGCGGGGTGGCAGCGGGCGCGTAAGCAAGCGGGAGAGGCACT
>RGAX01000426.1 GCA_009919985.1 Opitutaceae bacterium | reverse complement strand
GGAGAATCCGACGCAGAGGACGCGCGGGAGCCAGACCCTAGCCGAAACTCCACTCGCTCACGCTCGTAGCTACCGGCGGTCAAACACTCAAATAATTCAAATCGCCCAACAGTTTCAGACTTTGATTGGTCGGGTAGCCGCGAGCGCCAGCGAGTGGTGATTGGTCCCCTCGCTCACGCTCGCGGCTACCGAAAAGTCCGGAGTTCAAAGATTGCTAGCCTTTGGCTAGCAAACGGGATCAGGAGTTGAAGCGCTTATTTTCGCTCATTTTTCGATCTCGGAAGATTCACCTGATCGGTGAATCAAACGGGCGACGCAGCAGGGTTTTCTCTGCGTGCCGGTGTCGTCTCTGCGGTGCAAATGGATCGGCGTGGAGCGAATAGCGTGGAGCGAATAAACGGAGAGGGCACCGCAGAGACAGGAGAATCCGACGCAGAGGACGCGCGGTAGCCAGACCCTAGAACCCGAACGAATTCGAGAACACGTATTGCCGCGGGTCGGTGAGGCGGTTGTTGCGGTAGTTGTTGCCCTGATAGCTCACGCGGTTGAAGACGTTCTGCACGTTCACCTGCGCGGTCCAGGTCGTGTGGCGGAATTTTTTCCGGTAGGTCGCGAAGGGGCTGAAGACGTAGGTGTCGTCGGTCTGCTTTGCGGGGATCACATTGACGCCGGCGACGGAGATGCCGCCGATCGGTTTGCCCTGCTGAAACCGGGCGTTGCAGCCGAGCGCGAGGCCCTTCACGACGCCTTCGGTGAAGCTGTAGCGGCCCGTGAAGCTCATCGCGTGGCGCGTGCCCGGCGCGTTGTCGGCGGCGTCCTCCAAGTATTGCTCGGTGAATGGGAAGGTCGTGTCGGGGTTGAGCCCGCGCGCCTTCGCCGTGGCAATTGCCTCCGCGAAGCGAGCGGTGAGCAGCGGATAAAAATTCGTCAGCGTGGTGGCGGAGGAGGCGTAGGTGACGCGTGCGGTGATGTTCGGGGTGGGCGAGAAGAACGCCTCGAGTTCGTGGCCGAGCGATTTTCGGTCGGCGAAGTCGGTGGTGCCGACGAAGGGCTGGGCGTTGAACGGCATCAGCTCGTCGCGCGCGGCGGTGGAGATGCC
>RGAX01000425.1 GCA_009919985.1 Opitutaceae bacterium | reverse complement strand
CCCGATCTGTCAAAACCCAAGGCAGGCTGCGCCTTCGCTTCCCGCTGCGCCGCGGTCACCGACCGCTGTTACGCCACCGACCCAGGCCTGCTGCCAGTGAGCGCCACCCAAGCGACCGCCTGCCTGCGCGTCCAAGCCCAAGAGATTTAGCCGACGGAATCTATTTTTCCCACGAAAGCTAATCCTGATGTCATCACCTATTCTCCAACTGAACGACGTGCAGACGCACTTCCCCGTCGAATCAGGCTTTCTGTTCCGCCATCAAACCGGCACCGTCAAAGCCGTCGATGGCATCACCCTGAGCGTCCAACGCGGCGAGGTTCTCGGGCTAGTGGGCGAATCGGGCTGCGGTAAATCCACGTTGGCGCGCACGATCATGCAATTGGTGCCGACAACGGCCGGCACAGTATTACTCGAAGGCCGAAACTTAACCGCCGCCTCCGCCGCTGAACTGCTCGTCGCCCGGCGCGACTTACAGATGATTTTTCAAGATCCCTTTGCCTCGCTGAACCCGCGGCTCACGGTCTACGCCACTTTGGCGGAGCCGCTGCTCGTGCATCGAGTCGTGCCACCCGAGCAAGTCCGCGCGCGCGTCGTGGCCTTGGCCGAAAAAGTAGGTCTGTCGTCTCAGGTGCTCGGGAAATATCCCCACGAATTCTCCGGCGGGCAACGTCAGCGTATCGCGATCGCGCGGGCCCTCGCACTGGAACCCAAGGTCATCATCGCCGATGAACCCGTCTCCGCGCTCGATGTTTCCATTCAAGCGCAAATCCTGAATTTACTCGCCCAACTCTGCCGCGAGATGCATCTCACCCTAATTTTTATCGCGCATGATCTCTCCGTGGTGAAACACATCTCGGATCGCATCGCCGTGATGTATCTTGGAAAAATCGTCGAGCTCGGCACCGCAACCGACGTCATGGAACGTCCCCGCCACCCTTACACGCAAGCGCTGGTCAGCGCGATCCCCCACCTCGACCCTGATCTTCAGCGCCGAAGCCCTCGCTTGTTTCTCGCGGGTGATCCGCCCTCGCCCCTCCATCCGCCGACCGGGTGCGCCTTCCATCCGCGGTGTCCGCACGTACAAACGCAATGCCGCGCGACCACTC
>RGAX01000424.1 GCA_009919985.1 Opitutaceae bacterium | reverse complement strand
AGTCATCCCCGTGAGAGGCGCTAACGATCTCCGGCGACCGCTACGCTTGGCGGGCGTACTTTTGGGCCTCATGGCTTTGCTCAACGGGAGCTGCGCTCGGCGCGCCACCACTGTAGACCAAGCAACCCAGGCTGGCGTCCTACATTTAAGTGTGGGCTCCGAACCAACTGATCTTGATCCCCAAACGGTCACCGGCCTCGGCGATGCCAAAATTATCGCAGCCCTGTTCGAACCGATCGTCACCTTCGATCCCCTCACCCTCGCCCCTCGACCCGCGCTCGCCGAACGTTGGGAGATTTCCCCCGATGGCTTAGTCTACACTTTTCATCTGCGCCCGACCGCCCGCTGGAGCAATGGCGACCCGATCACCGCCGAGGATTGCATCGCCTCTTGGCGACGCATTCTCTCGCCGACCCTCGCGGCAGACTATGCTTATTTTTTCTACATCATCCGCGGCGCCGAGTCGTTTCATAAAAGCCAAACCACGGATTTCACCACCGTCGGGCTCGCGGCGCCTGATGCCCGCACGCTCGTCGTTACGCTGGCTCATCCCGCCCCGTATTTTCTCCAGATTCTCCTCAACTCACCGTGGCGCCCCCTGAACGTGCGCAGCATCGCGGCGGTCGGTGACGCTTACCGTCGGGGCACCCCGTGGACGCGACCAGGAAAACTTATTTCTAGCGGCCCGTTTACCCTGAAGGAATGGAAGCCCCATCAACATATTTTGGTCGAAAAATCTTTGACCTACTGGGACCACGCGACGGTCCGCCTCAACGCTATTCAATTTTATCCCATCGACAGCATGGACGCCGAAGAGCGCGCCTTCCGCGCCGGCCAACTGCATGGGACGTGGTCGCTCCCGCTCTCTAAAATCCTCCCGCTCCAGCAGGAAAAATCTCCGGCACTCCGCATCGATCCTATTCTTGAAACCTATTTTTTCCGCCTCAACGTTCACCGCGCACCGCTGACTGATCAACGCATCCGCCGGGCGTTGTCGCTCGCGATCGACCGGGAGGCGATTGCGCAAAAAATTCTTCCCGGTGGACGCCAGCCGGCGCCTACCCTCATCTCATCAGTTATTCCTGGCTATACGCCCCCGACCCGCCGCGG
>RGAX01000423.1 GCA_009919985.1 Opitutaceae bacterium | reverse complement strand
GCGAACGCGGCTCGCCGAGCGTTCCATTCGGTGAGCTTCGTTAGCTTGACGCGAAGGACCGCCGCTTGAACCTCGTCCATTCGCGAGGTGTAGCCTATGTGATCGTAGTAGTAGCGCTCGCGGCCCATTCCGTGAACGCGAATCGATCGGCATCGCTGGGCTAGCTCATCGTCGTTCGTGACGATCAGCCCGGCGTCGCCTGCCGCGCCGAGGTTTTTGGTGACGTAAAAGCTGAAGCCGGCACCGATCCCTATCGATCCGGCGGGAACGCCGTGCTGGGTGGAGTCGATCGCTTGGGCGGCATCTTCCAGCACGAGAATCTCATGTCGGTCGCCGATGGCCTTGATCGCGGTCATGTCGCACATCTGCCCAAAGAGGTGGATCGGCAGAATCGCCTTGGTGCGCGGAGTGATCGCGGCTTCAATCTTCGCCGGGTCAATTTGGAACGTGATGGGATCGATGTCGACGAAAACCGGGCGGGCACCGGTTTGCACGATCGTTTCCGCGCTGGCGACAAATGTGAAGGCGGTTGTGATGACCTCGTCGCCTGGCCCAATTCCGACTGCGTCCATCAGAATGCGCAACGCGTCGGTGCCCGAATTCACGGCGATGCCGTGTTTGCATCCCTGTCGGGCGGCGATTTCGGCTTCTAAGTCGCGGTGGGTCGCGGCAATCACCCGCACATCCACGGCCACTGGCCGGGTTCCGCCCACCGGATCGACTACGCGTTCTTGCAAGACCCGCAAGAGTTTGACCTGCAATTCCAGCGGCAGGTCGCCGATTTCATCGAGGAATATCGATCCGTTGTGGGCCAGCTCGAAGCGGCCTACCCGGTCGGTCACCGCGCCCGTGAACGCGCCTTTTTTGTGGCCGAAGAGCTCGCTCTCAATCAGATCTTTGGGTATGGCAGCGCAGTTGATGGGAACGAAATTGGCGCCGGCACGCGGCGAGAGTTCATGCAGCGAGCGCGCCACGATTTCCTTGCCGGTTCCGCTCTCGCCGGTGATGAGTACGGTGGAGTTGGACGCCGCGACCACAGGTAGCAAATTGCGGATCGCTTTGATCGCGTCGCTTTCACCGACAAAATTCGGCACGTTGCGGGATTTTTGC
>RGAX01000422.1 GCA_009919985.1 Opitutaceae bacterium | reverse complement strand
CCGCGCCGCCGAAAATATCACTGCCCGCGGCCTTGATCAACGCATTGCCGCGCCCGCTCACGACCACGAATTTCGCCGCCTTGTCTCGGTTTTTAACGCGATGCTAGACCGCCTTGAGATCGGATTTCACCAAGCCCGCCGTTTCAGCGCTGATGCCTCCCACGAGCTCAAAACTCCGCTCGCGCTTCTACAAGCCGAGCTCGAAAACGCCCTTCATGCCGCTCCACCCGGATCGCCCCAGCAACAGACGTACACGAGCCTGCTCGAAGAAATCCATCACCTCAAAGCGATCCTCGAAAAACTCTTACTATTGTCATTGGCCGACAGCGGTCACCTCGGGCTCGAACGCCATCCCGTCGATCTCTCTGCGATCCTCACCAATATTATCGAAGACAGCGCCGCCCTCGCCCCCGACCTCCAAATCCAATCAGACGTCCCCCATAGCGTGAACGTTCCCGCTGACGCCATTTTGCTCGAGCAGGCCCTCCAAAATCTCACCACCAACGCACTCAAATACAACCGCCCGCAAGGCCGCGTGCACGTCACTTTGACCACGATTGGGGGCCACGCGAAAGTGACCGTGCGCAACACCGGCCCCGGCATTCCCGCGGCAGATCACTCGCGCATTTTTGAACGCTTTTATCGCGGCGATCCCGCGCGACGCCATGGCCGCGTCGCCGGCATCGGGCTCGGGTTGAGTTTATCACGAGAAATTCTTAGGGCTCACGGCGGCGATCTCACGCTGAACGCTTCGAACACGGAGTACACCGAATTCGTCGCAACAATACCGCTAAACTGAGCCAAGCCCAACCTGCCAGTGACGCACGCCGAGTGGGACCGGTGATTCGCCTAAGCGGTACAATCATGAGCTCAGGACGTCGAACTGTCCGAACTTGTTCCGAGTAACAAAACTGCCCCGATAGCGTTAGCCGTATGATAACCCTAATGCACTCGCCCCTACTCCGCCTGACTCTTTTCTATCTTTCTATCGTCTGCGTCTTCGCTTCGAACAACTCTACTACTATTGTGCCGAAACCAGCCCCGCGACAGATGGAAAATCTAGGGCGTGGCGTGATCGCCATCAAAGCCGAAGCTCGGAAAATCTTCATCT
>RGAX01000421.1 GCA_009919985.1 Opitutaceae bacterium | reverse complement strand
TCAAACCTAGCTCATCTGTTCATGAATTCCTCCGCACCTATCGCTAAAAAAGCTCCGGTCTCTCGCTGGTTACCTTACGCCGGTGGCGCCGCGCTCGTCGCCCTGCTCGCCTTCGGCCTGCGCCCCCAACCGGCCACGGTGGAAACCGCCCGCGCGATCAATGGCCCCCTTCGCGCCACGGTGAGTGAAGAGGGTAAGACCCGCATCCGCCAACGCTACGTGGTCTCCTCCCCAGTCACTGGCCAATTACGCCGGGTGCCCTTTAAACCCGGCGCGGAAATTACCGCGGCCTCCATCGTTGCGGTGATCGAACCCCTCGCAGCTTCGCCCCTCGATCCGCGCAGTCGTGCCTTAGCGGAAACGCGCCGCACTGCGGCCACGGCCGCTCTCGAAAAAAGTCGTGCGGCGCACGCTCTCGCGATCAACGAACTTGGCCGCATGACGCGGATGTTTGCGGATAAAACCGTTTCGCCGCAGGATCTCGAAACGATCCAACTCCGCGAGACTGCGGCGGCTCGTGATTTAATCACCACCGAAGGCGCGTTGCGCTCCATTGAGACTGAGTTGGCTGATTCCGCTCTCGGCAGCAGCACTTCCCTTATCGAGGTTAAGGCCCCGAGCGCCGGTCGCGTCCTCCATGTTTTCCAGGAAAGCCAAAGGCCGATCACCGCCGGAACCCCCATCCTCGATGTGGGTGATCCCAGCGATCTGGAAGTAGTGATAGAATTACTCTCGCGCGATGGCGCGGCGCTTTCACCGGGAACTCGGGTCGAGCTCGAGCAATGGGGCGGCCCCCAACCCCTCGATGCGCGCGTGCGCCTAGTCGAGCCCGCCGCCTTCACAAAAATTTCCGCGCTCGGAGTTGAAGAACAACGGGTCAACGTCGTCGCTGACATCATCACGCCGCTCGCCGCCCGCCCGACCCTCGGCGATAATTTCCGCGTCGAAGCCCGCGTCGTCATCTGGGAAGAGGCTCAGGTCCTCAAAGTGCCCGTGTCGGCCCTCTTTCGCCACGGCAATAACTGGGCTGCCTATGCGGTCCGTAACGGCCGCGCTGTTCTCGTACCCGTGCAAGCGGGTCGCTCCAGCGGCCGCGAGACCCAAGTCCTCA
>RGAX01000043.1 GCA_009919985.1 Opitutaceae bacterium | reverse complement strand
CCACTCCGCTTCGCGCTATAACCGGAGCCTAAGCGTTGAACCCGCAACTAGCAGCGTGCTAACAACGCTCACGCCGACAAAACAAAGGGAACACCTGCGCTTAGAAGTGGATCGCATCCTAGACAAAATCAACAGTACCGGCCTGAACTCCCTCTCGCGTGACGAAAAAGAAAAATTAAATCAGGCTAAAAACTTAAGATCCTAAAATCATCGATCTTTGAGCCGTTATCCCAGCCTGAACACGTCTTAATCAGCATCAAAAACAGCTAAAAATTACCCCTTATCCTGAGCCAAATGAATCTGAAAAATTTTAAAAAGGTCTGGTTTCAAAGTCTCCTAATTTACGTCCTCAGCGCCGCCAGCGTCTTGGTGGCATCCGACCGTAAATTTAGCACCTCGACCACACTCTCGACGGAAACTAAAACCCTCATCCAACTTCTCGAGCAGGCCCACTACAACCGCGACGCCGTCAAAAGCTCCGACTACACTCAAGTAATCGCCGATTACATGGGTGAACTCGATGGCCAACGCCTATTTTTCCTCAACAGCGACAAAGCAGGTTTCGTCTCTAAATTCGGCAACAACGTCTACGAAAACGCCTCCTATCTCGGAAATATTGACGCAGCGTATCAGATTTTTTCCACGTATGAGACTCGGGCCGAAACTCGCATCACTTGGATTTTCGAAGAATTAAAAAAGGACTTCGACCTCAAGACCAATGCCACTTACCGCAAAGATCGCTCCAAATCCGATTGGCCCGCCAATTTCGCCAACTCCGATGAACTCTGGCAAGATCGCCTCAAACTCGAACTCATCGACGAGCTCCTGAATAAAAAAACGATCGAGGAGGCTAAAACCACGGTCCATAAACGCTACGAGCGCATGCTCAAAAATCTCGCCGAGATTGAAGGTCGTGACCTCGCCGAAATTTACCTCGGATGTATGGCCCGACTCTACGACCCACACTCCACCTATTTCTCCGCCGAAACTTTCGAAGATTTCGGGATTCAAATGAAACTCCAACTTGTCGGCATCGGCGCGCTCCTAGGCGTCGAAGACGATAACTGCTACGTCAAAGAAATCGTCCCCGGAGGCCCGGCCGATCTCGGGCGCGAACTCAAACCAAACGACCGCATCGTTTCAGTCGCCCAAACCGGGGCAGAACCCGTCGAAGTCATAGGGATGAAATTACGGAAAGTCGTGGATATGATCCGTGGTCAGAAAAACACCCAAGTACGTATGATCGTCCAGCCGGCCGATGCGACTGATCCTTCCGTGCGCAAAGAAATCATCATTAACCGCGATGTCGTTAAATTGAATTCCGCCCGTGCTCATTCCGCTATTTTCCAAGTCCCCGCCCCTTCTGGCGGCAACCAGGCCCTAGGCGTCATCTCCTTGCCCGCCTTCTATGGTCCAGCGGAAGACGGCGATACGGACAGCGATGGCGAAAAAACCGGCGCAACCAAAGACGTCGCCCGACTCATCGAGCAGCTCAAAAACGCCGGTGTCACCGGCCTAGTCCTCGACCTCAGGCGCAATGGCGGCGGCTACCTGACCGAAGCCATCGACCTCGCCGGTCTGTTCATCCGCCGTGGCCCTGTCGTTCAGGTCAAAGACTACTCCGGCGCAATCCAAGTCGACAGCGACAAGTCCGCCAATATCGCCTACGAAGGTCCTCTCGCCGTGCTCGTGGATCGCTTCAGCGCCTCCGCTTCTGAAATCGTGGCCGGCGCACTCCAAAATTACGGCCGCGCTGTCGTCATCGGCGACACATCAACACACGGTAAAGGTACCGTCCAGACTGTCATGGAGATGAAAAATATATCCCGCCTCCTCGCCAGTTCGCCCGCCAAAACGGGTGCGGCTAAAATCACCATCCAGAAATTCTACCTTCCAGGCGGCGCATCGACCCAACTTAAAGGCGTCGTCCCCGACATCGTCCTTCCCTCCATCGACGATTACCTGCCGATCGGTGAAGCCGCCCTGCCCCATGCTCTGGTCTGGGATCAAATCCCGACTAGCTTCTACGACGGCAGCCCACTGGATGCCAAAATACTCAGCCCACTTCGCAAATCTAGTCTTGAACGCCAATCTCAGCTTGAGGAATTCAGCTTCCTCAAACGCAACATCGAGTGGTTCAAAAGCCGCCAAGAACAAAAACTCGTCTCGCTCAACCTCGAGGAACGCCAACAGCAAAAAGTTTCAGACACCGCTTTCCGTAAGGACATGAAAAAAGAGCGCGAACGCCTCTCGAAAAATGACTTCACGTTCAAGGAATACCGGCTCGGCCCACCTCCCGCCCCGCGCATCAAAGCTCCTAAAAAAGACGACGATGAAGACGGCGATACGCTTTCCGAGGAAAACGAAAGTTACGGCAAAGTGGACATCCACCTTCGTGAAACTCTCCGCGTGATCGCCGACGCAATTGAGCTCGGAAAAAATCGTGAAGCCTGGGCGAGTAATCGCCCACCTCTCACGGCCGATCGCAAAAGCTGAGTCTCAAGCGACGCGAGCGCCGGGTTTCCAAGCAAAAATAAAACGATCTCGGCCGGTCAAATCGCGGCCGGATTCAATCCGCTCATAACCGTGTGCGGCGGCGAGCGCCATCAACTCAGCATGTTGGTTGATGCCCGTCTCTAAAGCCAGCAAACCGCCCGGCGCCAAAAACGGCGAAGCCGTAGCGATTATCGCTCGTAAATCCACCAGCCCATCGAAACCGCCCACCAGTGCCGAGCGGGGCTCATGGCTACGCACCTCGGGCGCAGCGGCGTCAGTCTCTGCTTCAGTGAGATAAGGCGGGTTAGAAACGATTAAATCAAAACGATCTTCGGGCAGGAGCCCCTTAAACCACGCGGAGTTTAACAAACGCACCCGCTGCCCGAAGCCGGAGGCGAGTGCATTTTCCCCAGCCAAGGCTAAAGCCTCCACACTCACATCAACCGCGGTGACCTGTGCTTCTGAAAACGCCTTGGCCAGCGCCAAAGCGATGGCGCCCGTTCCTGTCCCAAGGTCCAACAGGCTCTGAGGCGGTTGCACGTAGAGCCCAACAATTTTTTCAATCATCAGCTCCGTCTCCGGTCGAGGAATCAACGCACGTCGATCCACCTTCAACTTCAGCCCACCGAATTCAACCGTGCCAATGATGTATTGCAGGGGTTCTCGCTGTGAACGACGCTTAACGAGGGGGCGGATTTTTTCTAATTCAGGCTCAGTCAGCGTACGCTCAAACTGCAAATAAAGCTGCATCCGCTTCAATTCGAGGGCGTGGCCAATGAGTAATTCGGCATTTAAACGCGGTGATTCGACGCCACGGGCCGATAGAAACTCCGAGGATTTCTGGATAATTTCTAAAACAGAGGGCATATTAATCTTCGTCGTCTTGCTGAGCGCGGTGAGGCTCGAAAGTGTGTCCGGTCAACGTCGCGAGCTTGGCTTGATAATCCGCTTTCTGAAGAGCGGCGATGATCTCATCAATCTTGCCTTCCATAACTTGCGGCAGGCTGTAAAGCGTGAGACCGATGCGGTGTTCGGTGACGCGATTCTGTAGAAAATGATACGTGCGGATGCGTTCGCTACGGTCACCTGAACCGATTTGATTACGACGTACGGCCGCGTATTTGGCGTGTTCTTCGTCTTGGCGGCGCTGGAGCAGGCGTGAGCGCAAGACGGTCATCGCCTTGGCTTTGTTCTTAATCTGCGAGCGCTCGTCGGCACACGTAACGATGAGTCCGGTTGGTTTATGAAGAATCTGCACCGCTGAATCCGTCGTATTCACTCCTTGTCCGCCAGGACCACTGGCCCGAGCAACGGTGATTTCAAGATCCTGAGGATCGACGACCACGTCGACTTCTTCCGCCTCTGGCAATACCGCTACCGTAACCGTCGAGGTGTGAATACGTCCACTACCTTCGGTGATGGGCACGCGTTTCACCCGTTGGACGCCACTCTCAAACTTCAGTTGTTTGTAAACATCCGTGCCGGTGATCAGAAATATCGTTTCACGATAGCCGCCGCGTTCCGAGTAGCTCGTGCTCATCGGCTGAATTTTCCAACCCTGAGCATCAGCATACCGGTGATAAACGCGGGTCAATTCTGCCGCGAATAGCGCCGCTTCCTCGCCACCCGTGCCGGCGCGAATTTCCATAATGGTGTTACGCGAATCCGTGGGCTCTGGCGGGATCATCGCCAATAAAATGATTTCCCTTAATTCGGCGGCGCGGCGTTGCAGCTCGGGCAACTCTGAGGCGGCGAGTGTGCGCATTTCGGGGTCGGCCCTGACATCACGGCTCAAATCCGTGGCTTCAATCGTTTCGCGCTCGATGCGCTCGTGGAGTCGAAAATCAGCTACGAGTTTTTGTAATTTTTGATGCTCGCGCATGACCTCGGCGGCTCGCCGAGAGTTGGTATAAAAGGCAGGCTCCGCCATCTGCGCATCAAGTTCATCAAGGCGACGTTGAAAGGGAGCGATATCAGGCAGGGAATCCATGGAACCGAACAATTAAACAGTGAAGATTTGCGAATTGCGCGAACGACCGAGTGCGGCTTGTCTTAGAACCGGCTCCGCGCGAGGCAATGTTTGCCTAGCGGTGTTGATCTGCAATGGCCACGACGCTCTTCACTCAAAACATCATCGCCTGCATCTGGGATTTCGACAAGACCTTAATCCCCGAATACATGCAGTCGCCTCTATTTCGGCGCTATGGCATCGACGAAGCCACTTTTTGGGGCGAGACCAACGCACTCGTCGGCCACTATAAAAAACGCGGCTACCATCTCTCCCCTGAGATCAGTTACCTGAACCATCTTCTGACTTACGTCCTCGCTGGCCCCATGGCCGGACTCAACAACGAGAAACTTCGCGCAAGTGGTCGTGAAATTGGTTTCTATCCCGGCCTGCCTGATTTTTTTGACCGCGCCAAATCCTTCGTCAGTGAGCGCCCCGAATATCAAAAGCACGAAATTTCGCTCGAACATTACATCGTAAGCACTGGATTGGCCGAAATGGTCCGAGGCAGTGCGATTGCCCCGCTCGTCGACGGCATATGGGCCTGCGAATTCATCGAAAATCCGCTGCAACCAGGTTTTCTACGACAAAAAGAACTCTCTCTCGATGCCGCCGCCGAAATCGCACAAATCGGCATGGTCATCGACAACACCACCAAGACCCGCGCCATTTTTGAGATTAACAAAGGCACGAATAAAAATCCGGCCATCGATGTAAATTCCAAGATGGCCGAGGAAGATCGCCGTATTCCGTTTCAAAACATGATCTACATCGCCGACGGTCCGAGCGATGTACCGAGTTTCTCCGTGGTCAAAGGTAATGGCGGCAAATCCTTCGGCGTGTACAATCCAGCAAAGCCCGAGGAATTCGCTCAAAACGACCGACTCCGCCAAGTCGGACGCATCGATCACTACGGCCCAGCCGATTACACGGCCCAGAGCAGTACGACACAATGGCTACGCATGCATATTCATCAAATTTGCGACCGCATCGTCACGGACCGCGAAGCCGCAGTCGCCGCCAAAGCCTCGCGTCCGCCCCGTCACCTTAACGCCTCACCGGAAGAAGAAGAGGCGCGCCGCGCTGCGGCCCTAGCACCAAAACAATCCTCGTTTTTGGAGTGAGATTGGAACGCTCGTAGGTCTGCACGCACTCGCTTAATCGGCCAAGGCAGAGCCACAACGCAACCTGCGAGCAACGGTCGTTTTAAGCCGCCCGTAGCTCTTAGATTGGGCACATTAAGGTAGCGGTCCGGCGCTCAACGCGACGCGATGGCTTGGGTGCGGATATGCAGATCAGTCGCAATATTGCCCACGCGCATCGCATAGTCGTGGCTTCGGCTAGGAGCCCGCCCTTTTATGGTGGCGTAAAGACCGGCGTTCCAAGCAAGGGCGACATTGTAAACCGAGGGCTCCAGCCCATTTTTCACCAAACGTTCGCATAGCCAATTAAAGTGCTGTACAGCGACATAATCAGAACAACGCCGATCCAACGCATCGGCAAACGGACGCCGCGTATGTTGAGCCCAGGTCTGCGCACGAAACTGATACGCCCCTAACTCACCGCACGGCCCAGGCCGTTTCAAATCGCGGGGATTTTCAATCTGATGAATCGCTTCAAGCGTAATAGCGCGGGGCAATGCCGAGGCTGAAGTAGAACCCAAACCAACGAACGCGACCAACGTCCAAAACCAGACGACGCCGCGGATGTTTTTCTTGATGGGGATAATCGTGTTCACCCTCCAATTGACCTAGGAGACTAAAAGTAAGTTCGCATTAAATTTAACAAAATCTCTCACTCACAGTGGAACAAAGACGCACTGTATTTTTAACGCTGCGCTTTGAGGCCCCCATCGCTTCGGCCATTACTTAATCAAACGCACAACCCATGCCGTTCAGAAAATCAAATGATACACGATTGCGATTTTTCAGAAGCACTGCATGAAGAAACAGACAACTGTCTAAGAACAAGCTCGTAGCCCTTGAGCCGTTAAGCACAAATTCATCTCCTGCAATTCCCCCCACCTGACCATGCAATCAACCCGCCGTAATTTTATAAAATCCTCCCTCGCCGTGTCCGCCACCGCGGCTTTGACCACAGGCATCGACTCTCGTGCCGCTCAAGCCACACCACCCGTTGTCGCCCGCGATTACTACGAATTGCGCGCGTATCGATTAAAACCCGATACCTCGAGCGCTGTCCTTGAAAAATATTTAGAAAAAGCCCTCATCCCAGGCCTGAACGCTCGCGGTCTCGGCAACATCGGGGTCTTCACCGAGGTCGAGGTGGACAAAAAAAGCGTCACCGCCAAACCGAAGATCGGTACGACCACGGCGCCTGTCGCGATCTGGGTTCTCATCACGCACCCGTCACTGGAGTCATTCACTCAAATCAGCACCGAGCTCAATTCCGACGTCCAGGTTCAAGCCGCAGCACCCGAGTATTTCCAGACACCGAAATCAAATCCCGCTTACGAGCGCGTAGACACTTGGCTACTTCGGGCCTTCGCCGGCATGCCTAAACTCGCCGTTCCCGCATTCTCGAAAAATAAAACTCCGACCCGTATTTTCGAGCTACGCGATTATGAGAGCCACAGCGAGGAGCGCGCCCTCAGTAAAATGGCTATGTTCAACGACGGCGAAATCCCACTCATGCAAGACCTAGGGATGTCGCCCGTGTTTTTCGGCCAAGCCCTCGCCGGCCCTAACCTCCCCCACCTGCGCTACATCACCTGCGGTCCCGATCTCGCCACGCACCTTGGAAATTGGAAAAAATTTGGCCCCGACCCGCGTTGGGTCAAAATGAAGGACCAACCCAGCTATAAAGATAACACTTCTAAAAACACCGCCCGCTTCATCGTTCCCACCGCCTACTCCCAAATCTAAGTTCGCTTGCGTACGGCTCGACGTAACTAAAGCGCAGGTCTGAGCCCGGCTATTAAACCGCTCGCTTTAAAAGCTAGCGGTTTTTTTAGTCCGCTCCGAAGCGCTCACCCCGCAATAACGGCGCTAAATCCGGGCTTTTTCCAGTAAAGCTGTTACAGAAAATTTTGGTGACCAATTCAGAAAACAACAAAGTCGCTTAGGGTCAGCGATTCAAGGCAACTTGTTGCAGGCAGCTTAGCCGACCACAGCTAAAAATCGCGACTGATCGCGCTAGGATTTCCATTACTGCAAATAACGCCGTGTCCCTGCAAAATCCTCGCCACCGCCGGCCGAGCCTGCTCGCTTCATATCTGCTTAGTTTACCCCACTTCACCCCATGCATTGGTCACAGACTTACGCACCACTAGGCGGCATCGGCGTCTCCGCCTTGGTCGCCGCGATTCCCGTCATCATCCTGCTTGGCCTCCTCGCATTTTGGCATGTACGAGCGCACATCGCAGCGCTCATCGCCCTAACACTCGCTGCCGGTGTGGCCGTAGGCGTGTACGGCATGCCCTTAAAACTCACCCTGGCCGCCGCCGGCTACGGCGCTGCTTTCGGACTGATGCCGATCGGGTGGCTCATCCTCAACGCGATCTTCATATACCAACTCTCGGTGGAAACCGGCCAGTTCGCCGTACTCCAACGTCAGATTGCGGGCGTTTCCGGTGACCGCCGCATCCAAGCGCTGTTACTCGCGTTTTGCTTTGGCGCCTTCATCGAAGGCGCGGCAGGATTTGGCGCGCCTGTAGCCATATCCGGCGCGTTGATGATCGGCCTAGGCTTCAAACCCCTCGAAGCCGCCAAACTCGCCCTCATCGGCAACACCGCGCCCGTCGCTTTCGGTTCGCTCGGAATTCCCATCACCACACTCGCACCGCTCACTGGGCTCGACGTGCTCTCGCTGAGCGCAATGGTGGGCCGCCAACTCCCTTTCTTTTCTTTGCTCGTCCCATTCTGGCTCGTAACCGCGCAATGCGGTTGGCGCGGTATGATCGCGGTCTGGCCTGCGTGCTTGGTCGCGGGCGCGAGCTTTGGCACGATGCAATTTTTAGTGAGCAATTTTCACGGACCTTGGCTGGTCGACATCGTGAGCGCCGCCGTCGCGATGCTCGCGGTGGTGGTGTTAATGCGCTTCTGGCGCCCCGCCGAAGAATCATTTAACCCGCCCTCAGATGAGATCGCTGCCACAGAGAACGGCACGAAAACTACCACGGCAGCGTGGAAGGCCTGGATTCCTTGGATTTTTCTCACCGTTTTCGTTTTCATTTGGGGCCTCCCGCAGGTGAAAACGGCGCTAAACCATCTGTTCGCCCCTGAGTTCAAGGTGCCCGCGCTTCACCTCGCGGTGGAAAAAATGCCACCCGTCGCGCCCACTCCTACACCGGAAAAAGCGATCTTCGTGCTGAACCTGCTTTCCGCCACTGGCACCGCGCTCCTACTTGCAGGCATTGGCGCGGCCATCGCGCTCGGAGTGGGTCTGCGTCGCGCCGCGAAAATTTATTGGCAAACGCTGCTTCGCGTACGCGTTTCACTGCTCACGATTTCCGCAATGATGGCGCTCGGCTACACCACACGCTATAGCGGCACCGACACGACATTAGGCCTAGCTATGGCCTGCACAGGTTGGTTGTTTCCGTTTTTCTCGCCGCTCATCGGCTGGCTTGGCGTCGCGCTCACCGGCAGCGACACCTCCTCCAATGTTCTTTTCGGTAACCTCCAAAAAGTAACCGCTGAACAACTCGGCTTTTCTCCGATCCTTACCTGCGCCGCCAACAGCTCCGGCGGCGTCATGGGAAAAATGATCGACGCCCAAAGTATCGTCGTCGCGAGTGTCGCTACCGGCGGCCACCCAGAAAGCCCCGCGGCGGGAACGATCTTGCGGGCCGTCTTTTGGCACAGCATCGCCCTTGCCGTCCTCGTGGGCATACTCGTCATGCTCCAAGCCTATGTTTGGCCCGGGATGATCCCGGCGCTTAAACCATAGATCAGCGCCGCGCGCCAAGCGTCTTGCGCACCATCCGCGCCATCGACTCTTCGGCGTTTAGTTCCGTCACACGGGCGAGCTCGACCCACGCCAATTCTTTGGATTCGTTCGCTGCGAGCACCAGCGGCTCAAGGTCATCCGCTTCGATCATGAAACGCACGTCGTAGTGCCAATGCGCCGACTCAGCCTTACGCGCTGGAATCCAGTGGCGATCGAGGTCGAAAATATTTCCCGTCACCGGCTGCAATCTCGTGAGTCCGCTTTCCTCGCGCCCTTCGCGCAACGCCACCGCAAGCAAATCTCCGTCGCCATCGGCGTGGCCGCCGAGTTGTAGCCACTTTTCCAACTTTAAATGATGCGTTAGCAAGGTTCGGCGGCGCGTGGCATCTACGATCCAGGCCGATCCCGTGAGATGCCCCGGAGCGCACGTTCGCCGTAAACATTCCGGCTCCGCTTTAATGAAGCGCAAAGTTTCCGCCACCATCTCCGCCTCGTGCACCTCGAGCGAATTTCGCGCGTAGGCCTGTAATAACTCCAGGATTTTGGCGTGCATCGTAGTCCAACTTAGCGGGTGTCGAACCACTTTGGTTCTAGCTTTGCCTCTGCCGCCAACGCGATCTGCGCAAACACCTCATCGACGGTATTAGCCACGCGAAACAAGTCCATGTTCGAGGGTTTGAAGAATTTTTCCGCGAGCATCTTTTCAAACAACCGCAACAGATCGTCGTAAAATCCATCTTGGTTAAGAAAAACGCAGGGTTTTTGAACCACATGTAATTGGCGCAAAGTCAGAATTTCCATAATTTCCTCAAGTGTACCAAAGCCACCCGGCAACGTCACAAAGGCATCCGCCCGCGTCTCCATAAGAAGCTTTCGCTCCCTCATCGTGATGACGGTGATAAGTTCGTCAGCCTCGTCGAAAGCCAGCTCACGCGCCTTCATAAAATCAGGAATCACACCGACCACCCGACCTCCGTTCGTCTTCACTGACCGGGCGATCGCGCCCATGAGTCCCGTTTTCCCACCGCCATAAACGAGCCCCCAACCGTGTTCCACCATCAATTTACCCAACTGCGTAGCGGCCGCCACATACTTGGGATCAATCCGATCGCTTGAGGCACAGTAAACGCACAGTAATTTACTCATAGGTTAATTTAAGACCGAGGATTGAGCCCCGACCCGAGAAACGCCAAGCTCGGATCGCCGAATTTCATTTCGCCTCCTAATTTTAACTTTCCCCTTGGCACTTCCTAAAACCTATCGCGGCCGACTCGCACCCTCGCCCACCGGGCATCTCCACCTTGGTCACGCTCGCACGTTCTGGCTCGCAGCCGAGCGTGCTCGCGCCGCCGGAGGCACGCTCTTACTCCGCAACGACAATCTTGATGCTATCCGATTCCGACTCGATTTCGTCGACGCGATGCTCGAAGACCTGCGCTGGCTGGGATTCACCTGGGAGGAACCCGTCATAGCCCAGAGCCAACGCCTCCCGCTTTATCGTGCCGCCCTCGCCCGACTCCACGCCGCAGGCGTGATCTTTCCCTGTACCCGCACGCGCCGCGATGTGCTCGATGCCATCGGCGCCCCGCATGAAGGCGGGGACAACGACGAACCTATTTACCCACCGCAATTTCGTCCCGCGCTCGATGCACCACTCCCACCGCTCACCGACACGCTCGCGGTTAACTGGCGCTTTCGCGTACCCGATGGTGAAACCCTCACGTTTCAAGACCACGCCCTCGGCCCGCAAAGCGCCATCGTCGGCCGCGACCTCGGTGACTTCCTTGTTTGGCGCAAAGATGGCGTTCCGAGCTACCAACTCGCCTGCGCTGTCGACGATTTCGATCTAGGAATTACTGAAGTGGTCCGAGGCGCCGATCTCGTAAAAAGCACCTTTCGCCAGCTCCTACTTTTCCGCGCTCTCGGAGCTCCCGCTCCAGAATTTTACCACGCGCCGCTCATGCTCGATGACGCCGGCGTTCGTCTCGCCAAACGCCACGACGCCCTCAGCCTACGCGCCTTGCGCGAACAGGGCGTGACTCCAGCCCAGATCATCGAAACCTTTCGCCACGCCACCGCATGAGCCTTCCCAAAATCGGCATCCTCAACATCTCCGATCGCGCCAGCGCCGGCATTTACGCCGACGAACCCGGCCAGGCTTGCATTGCCCTTTTACGCACATGGCTCACAACGGAGTTCGAGCTCGATTATAAGATCATCCCCGATGAACGCCCGGTTATTGAAGCCGAACTTCGCCGCATGGCCGACGAAGCCGGATGCGCGCTCATCGTGACGACAGGTGGCACTGGCCCAGCACCCCGTGATGTCACGCCCGAAGCCACGCGCGCCGTAATCGAGAAAGAACTCCCCGGTTTCGGAGAACTCATGCGAACGACCTCGCTCCAGTACGTGCCCACCGCGATTTTATCCCGTCAGACCGCGGGCATTCGAGGACATACACTTATCGTCAATCTTCCCGGTCGTCCAAAAGCCATTGGTGAAAACCTCGCCGCAGTTTTCCCTGCGATCCCCTATTGCCTCGATCTGATCGGCGCTGCACGGCTTGAAACCCGCGTCGAAGTCATGAAAAGTTTCCGCCCGAAGGCTTAAGCCACTGCACCGGCGCGTGGCCGCCAAACACAAACCGGAGCCTAAATTTTCGGATTCAACCACTCCATCGGCAGCACCGACTCCGGTCCGATAATGTACACGCGGTAGTAGAGCCAAAACACCAAAGCGCCGAGCAAAAGCAGGAAGAAAATCTCACCCAATTCCCCGCCGGTGCGCCGACTACTTCGCTGCAACGAACCCACCAATCGCCCGATCATCGGCGATACGACAAATCCCACTAAAGATCCACCGAACAACACCATGCCCATGATTGCACCTGTCCTTAAAAAAGGATCCCCGAAAACTCGCGCTTTATAACTCACGATCTCCACGCAGAGATTCAGCAGCAATAAACAGCACGGGAGCACATAGTAATTGCGGACGACGTGGGTGTTTTTCATGGGCAGCAAACCAAGTTGATCTCTCCAACATCCAGCCGCTTGCGTGAAAGTGAAATCTAAATTTCAATCCTAACGCCCATGATCAACTACAGCAATCCCGACCTCACTCAACATCCTCCGCGTAGCGTCCGTGTGCGCATCGGCGGATACGCCCACCTCGCCCGCCTGCTCGACAAGGCCCGCGCCGTCATCGCCACCAAAAGCGCCGACTACCATTACAACTGCCCGCTCGACCAACAGCTCTTCGCCTTCGTCGGCGTCACCGCTGAGGCCATGCTCGCCGAAATTAAAACCGGCAAAACTGACGTCGAAATCCTCACTTGGTTAAACGCCAACACCAAACGACAACCTTACGAAGTCATCGCCTGGTCCGCTTGGCTCGAGCAACTTGGGCCCGGCGACGCCGAAGGGCACGAATGGATCGCCAGCGTCATCAAGGGCAATAAATCAGCTCGCGAGGACGTCCGATCTTTCGCCGATATGCTCGATCTCGACGACTTCATCAGCTACGGCGGCAAAGCCTGATTGGCCCAGCCCTCACCGTTTGTCCAAGGTCGCGCTTCACCGCGCGGCCTTTTTTAGCGCGTTAAACCCTAGGCCCAAAACCTCAAGCTATCCACCGCTCAGAGCTCCGTATATTTATCCGAGCGTCCTTTGGCTTTCTCGACCGGATATTTAAGGGCGTTGGCCGCCATCTTCGCCTCGATCGCCGCCGCGACATCAATCTGCGCCACATTGGCAAACTCCAGCGCGTAGATCACGACATCTGCTAATTCTTCGGCGATTTTGGCCCGCTTGACCGGATCGGCCACGTGCGCACGCGAGGCCTCTGGCGTGCTCCACAAAAAATGCTCCATCAATTCGCCGGCCTCAGCCGCGAGCGCCATGCTGAGATTTTTCGGCGCGTGGAATTGCTCCCAATCCCGCTCCCGGGCGAAGGCGAGCACGCGGCCCTTCAGTTCAGCCAAGTTCGTCGTGGAATCGGTTGCAGCAGGCATGGCCTGCGAAGCTGCCGGGCGAGGCGCTGTCACGCAATCCTCAGCGGCAGAAATTTTTTCCTCTTGGTACTACGGCTGCACGAACAAATTACCAACGCTTTGAACCTCCCCTCGTAAAGACAGGAGAGGTTCCATATGACCACACCTAAGCCCGACTCTACGTCGCTAGAGCGCGTGGCGTAAGTATGAGACCAACGTACCGACCAAAAAAAGAGCGGACCCGGTAGGGCCCGCTCTTTTTTAAATAATACGGGATGTTAATCCCGCGATGTTACCAAATCAGGCGGCTTTTTCCTGCTCCTCAATCTTGAGAGCGCGGTAACCACCGATGCTCTTGAAGTAGAACATGAGCAGTAGGTAGATCGCAGCCATGACGAGAGGAATGTAAGAGTCGGCCTTCAAAGTGGCGCGGTCACCAGCTTGGTTGGCGGCAACGATAGCCTTCTGATCAGCCGTGCCCTTGTCGCCGGCTTTCTTGGCGGCTTCGAGTTTGGTGCCATCCACCGCGGTCACAGGGGACAGGAAAAGGAACTTCGACTCACCCGAAGCCTTGGCCGAGGCGTAGACCGCTGGAGCGGACTGCTGGAGATTTTCAGCGGTAAAACGATCCTTGGCGTAACCGAGGCCAGGGCCACCAAGCAGACCGGCGGAGAGCATGCCGATGCCACCCATGATCGACATCGCAACCGCGCCGGAGCGCGGGAAACGATCGCCGATGACAGCGAGCATCGTTGGCCAGAAGAAGGTCTTACCGAGGGCGTAAATGCCGAGGGCCACCAGCGCTACGTAGAAGGAATCCATACCGGAGGCGAGACGGAGACCGACGACAGCGAGAAGAGCCGAAGTGACAAGCAGGGCGATCGGCGAACCGATCTTCTTCTCGATGAACTCAGCGCAGAAGCGCAGGCCGAACATGATGGCTGAGGTCCAAATGAAGAGCGTCTTACCTTGGTCAGCCGTGAAGAGATTACCCGTAATAGCTTCAATCCAAGAATCCGTGCCCAGTTCGACCGCGCCGACGAGGGCGTGAGTCACAAAAAGCACAAAGAGGAGCAGGGATCCCAGCGAGAAGCGGGTAATGACACCAACGGTGACCAATAATACACCGCCGATGATGAAGCCCGTGGTGGCGCCGCCGAAGAAAAGAGCGACAAGGTAACAGGCGACCGCCGCGCCGAGGAGACCGACGTCCTTGAACATCTCGCCGAAGTTGGCGCCCTTGAGCGCAGCTTCGGACTTCGGGAAGGTCTGGCCCATGAACATCACGGCGTAGGCGATGGTTGGGACAAGATAGAAGGCGAGCTGACCCTTCCAACCGAGGCCGAGACCGTGAGTGCCGAGCGCGTAGGAAGCGATGGCGCCGACCACCATGCCCAGCGGCCAAGAGGCGTGAAGGATATTAAGGTAGTGCGTGCGGTTTTGCGGGAAGGTCGTGGCGACAAGCGGATTGGCCACGGCTTCGAGAGTGCCGTTCGCGTAGGCGAAGATAAACATGCCCCAATAAAGGAAGTCATAAGCATTCTGCGGCGTAGAAGCACCGAAGGTGACAAACGCCGAGAGAATGTGCCCCACGAGCGCGAGAGCGATCAGCTTGCCGTAGCCGAACTTGTCGACCAAGACGCCGCCGATGATGATGCCGAAGCAGAAGCCCGAGAAGCCGGCGCCACCGATCGCACCCAGTTGGGTGGCGGTGAAACCATATTCAGAGGCCCAAGCGCCGAAGATACCGCCACGAAGGGCGAAACCAACGCCAGCGGCTAGGATAGCCATGAAACCGGCCCAGAGGAGGCGCTTCGCATTGGGTGCGACAGACGCAGAGCTGTTTTGTTCGTTACTCATAATGATAACTAGGGATTAGGGGTGTGGGGGTTGAAGACAGAATCTACCCCAAATTAGTGAGAAACAGTTTTGCGGCCGGCAAGGTCACATTTTATGATTATACCGATGGGGGCTTTTACGTAATCACTCAGATTTCTCTTTCCCACGGCACTTAATCTAACGATTAGAGTCTATACCCCGCCATGGCATTCCCCATCCACTACCAAAATCCGTCTCAAGTTTCCGCAAAAGCTCCCATCGTACAATTCGTGACTCGCGAAGACGTTTTGTGGAATCGGCCGATTTTCCGTGCGCCACCGCTCCAAGTTGCACCACCCCGGGTCGACTCGAGAACCTTCCAGCCCGCACCCCGCCCTTCCACCACGACAAGCAGCGTCTAAACGGGAGGGGATTTCCTTTAATCAAGCGGAGACCGAAGTCTCCGCTTTTTTTACGCCCACATTACACGCTTGGCGCTTGTCCCTCGTAGGTTTTGAAAACGTAACCCCATGCCGCTGACCCCGCCCCAGCTCAACGCCCTGCGCGCGCTCATTGACCGACTCATTCCCGGCGATGAATTTCCGGGCGCCCTAGCCGCGGGGACTGATACATTCATTCTTAAACTCCTCACGCACGCCTGCGCCGCCGAAGCCCCGACAATCGCGCAAGGCCTCACACAGCTCGACGCCGAAGCGATCGCGCACCACGACCAACCCTTCGCCACGCTCCCTATAGCCGCGCAAGACGCCCTCATCTCCGCCCTCGAGATTAACCACACCGCCACCGCTTGGCCGGTCGCGTTGCCCGCCGCCGCTTTTATCAATCGTCTCATCGATCTAGCCGCCGATGGCTTTTACGCGGATCCCGCCAATGGCGGCAATCGCGACGGCGCCTCATGGCGCATGATCGGCTACGACCCGCTCCTGCCCGAGCATCCCTCCGCCCCATGAGCACTGCCGATTCCACTTACGACGTCATCATCGTCGGAGCCGGCCTGGGCGGTGGCATCGCCGCCGGTGTCCTCGCCGAAGCCGGCCAACGCGTCCTCCTACTCGAGCGTGGTCGCGATCTGCGCTACCGCGACATCCCCGGCGATCACCTGCGCCACCATCGTCTCTCAATCTACGGCGACAATACCACCCACGAACCCGCCGGCCATCCGCGCGTCTTCGTCGATCCCCAAGGCCACAGTCGCAAGGTCTTCCCGCATGAAGCTGATTACCACAACAACGCGCTCACCGTCGGCGGGGGTGCTCGCATATGGGGCATGCAAGCGTGGCGTTTTCATCCCGACGATTTCCGCATGGCCACGCGCTACGGCACGCCCTCCGGCAGTTCCCTCGCAGACTGGCCAATCTCCTACGCCGACCTGGCACCTTTCTATGAACGCGCCGAACAAGAGATCGGCGTCGCCGGCGATCACACCGCCACCGACTACGCGCCGCGCGAGCGCGCGTTTCCGTTACCTCCCGTGCCAGCCACACCCACCGGCACGTGGCTCGCTCGAGGCGCGGCCAAGCTTGGTTGGAATGCCTTCACGCCTCCCTTAGCGGTCAACACCAAGCCTTACCTCGGCCGCGCCGCCTGCGTCCAATGCCGCCAATGCATCGGCTTCGCCTGCCCCACCGATGCGCGTAACGGTTCCCACAACACCCTCCTCCAGCGCGCGCTCGGGGCT
>RGAX01000420.1 GCA_009919985.1 Opitutaceae bacterium | reverse complement strand
AAGCCGAGCGTCACGTTGCTTTCCTGTCTAGATGCCGAAGGTAAACAGAGCGGTTGGGAGCTATTTTTGGAAAACGGCAAAGTTGGACTCATGTTTTATGATGCTAAAAGCGGTCTTATCGGTCGCGGCTTGGCTAAGGAGCCACTAGCGCCGGGCAAGTGGCATCACGTGTTTTTGGCCTACGACGTGGCTTCGATGCGTAGCCGATCCATCGACGCCTTCGTCAACGGCAAGCCTGCCGCCAGCTCCGGCGAAATTGGCAGTTTCCCTAACGATATTCTCCCAACTGCTCCGCTGCGTCTCGGTTCTCGCCACGGTGCCGATGGTAGCGCAGCTAAGCCTATCACGGGCGGCGATGTCTGGGTGCAGGACTTCCGTCACCACGATCGCGGTTTTCTGCCCGCCAATTCCCGCGAACTTATTTCTGATAAACCCGGCGCCTACGTCGCGCTTGCCTATGAGGCTTTATTGACGTCCGCGGACCAGCGTACTGAGGCGCAGACTAAATTACTTCGCTCCCACTATTTCGCTTCGGTTGACGCGCCCTCGCAGCCACTGGTCACGAAGCTCGACGGGCTGCTCGCCGAAGATGAGCGCCTTCGCGCTCGCGGTGGCATCTCGCTCGTGATGGAGGAAAAGAAAGACTCTGAGCCTTTCGCACACGTGCTCACACGCGGCGAGTATGCACAACTCGGAGAAAAAGTGCCCGCTACCACTCCCGCCGTGCTGCCGCCGTTGCCTGCTGATGCTCCGCGCAACCGCCTCGCGCTCGCCCGTTGGCTCGTCGATCCGAAGAATCCGCTTACTGCACGCGTGACGGTAAACCGAGTGTGGCAAAATTTTTTCGGCACGGGCATCGTGGAATCGACCGGCGATTTTGGCGTTACGGGTAGCCACGCGTCGCACCCTGAGCTGTTAGATTGGCTTGCCGTAGATTTCCGCGCATCGGGCTGGGATTATCGGCGCCTGGTGCGCCAGATGGTTACCAGTGCTACCTATCGTCAGTCTGCCGCCGCCTCGCCAGAACTCATAGAACGCGATCCGGCTAATCGTCTCCTCGCGCGCGGCCCACGCTACCGACTCGATGCGGAGCAACTCCGCGACCAAGCTCTCGCCG
>RGAX01000419.1 GCA_009919985.1 Opitutaceae bacterium | reverse complement strand
CGCTTCATCCCTGCGCTTCTTATTACCCCGCATGCGCCCGCCGATCTCCCCAGCGCCGATTCGCCCTACCGCCCCGGATCGTTCCATGCTTTGGGGGTTTGCCCTCGTGGCGGCGGTCATTTTGGCCTACCTTGGCGTGTTGCCCGGTGAATTTCTCTGGGATGACGATCTTCACGTCACTGCCAATCCCACCATCGTTGGCCCCCTTGGTCTCCGGGAAATCTGGACCACGGCCGCCGCGAATTACTTTCCGCTGGTGCTCACAAATTTCTGGGTGCAACACGCTCTCTGGGGCGTGCAACCGCTCGGTTATCATCTGGTCACACTCGCCTGCCATGCGCTTTCCGCAGTCTTGCTCTGGCGGGTGCTACGCCAACTTCATGTGCGTGGTGCCTGGCTTGGAGCCGCGCTCTGGGCGTTGCATCCTGTCCAAGTCGAATCTGTTGCCTGGATCTGCGAGCTCAAAAACACCCAGTCCGCAGTATTCTTTCTCCTAGCGATTGGTTGTTACCTGCGATGGTTGAATTCAAATGAGACTACGGCGCCGTCTTCCACGGCAAATAATACCGCAAGGGGTGGGGCGGAGGCGCGCCAGACCAATGCTCACGTCTACGCCTATGCACTGGCGCTGTTGTGCGCGTTACTCGCGATCTTGAGCAAACCCTCTACGGTGACTTTGCCCGTCGTGCTAGCTTTGAGCCTGTGGTGGGTGCAGCGCAGACTCAGCTGGCGCGATCTTTTGCCGCTAATACCCTTCTTCGCGTTGTCTCTGGGTGCCGCTGGTTGGACAATTTGGGAGCAACGCGTCCACTCGGGCGCAGAAGGTGCCGCTTGGGCGCAGACCTGGCCTGAACGTTGCGCGATCGCCGGCCACGTGGTGTGGTTTTACCTCGGTAAACTCACTTGGCCCGCCGACCTGATCTTTATTTACCCACGCTGGCAGATCGACGGCGCCGATCTGCGAGTGTATGGCCCGCTCGCAGCGATGCTTCTCATGCTCGGTTTTATTTGGTGGCGGCGCGACAGCGCGCTAAGGCCCGTCTTTGCCGCGGCGATTTTTTTCGGCGCGTTGCTGTTTCCTGTACTCGGATTTTTTAACATCTATTTTTTCCGCTATTCCTT
>RGAX01000418.1 GCA_009919985.1 Opitutaceae bacterium | reverse complement strand
GGCCTGGACGCCGAATTAAGCGCCAAACTCAAGTCGCTCCAGGCCCAAGGACACCTCCGGCAACGCGGGCTCGAGGAAGCCCAACACTTTTGCCATCACTTGCTCGCTTCACGCCACCCTGCCCTCGCGGCACGTAGCCAACACCTGCTGACAATCGTGCGTAAATTCGCGCGATTGGATGCGTTTAACCCCGAAGCCGCGCGCCAGCTCGTGCTTGCCGCCGCCGTATGCGATCTGGGCATGATTGGATTTGAAGCGGCGTTAATCGAGCGCGTCCTGGGTAATTTTGCGTCCCTGTCGGACGCCGATACCGAGACGTACGAGACGCACCCCATCCTAAGCCACAACCTCGCCTGCCACTTCGACCCCGATCCCGCGATAGCGGAAATCGTGAAAAACCACCACGAACACTTCGATGGCAGCGGTTTTCCCGCCGGCATCAAAGGCGAGACGATTCCATGGCTCGCACGCTGTCTCGCAGTCGCCGTGCATCTCGTCGAGAAACCCGTACCCCACCCCGCCGCGCTCGAGCAGCTCCTCGCGCAAGCCGGCCGCACGCTCGATCCTGCCGCGGTAAAACTGTTTTTCCGCATCCCGAATCTCGTTGGCGACGCCCCGCTCTTCCGCGCACCGCAACCCGGCCAGCCCGGCGTCGGTCAACCTCTGGCCACTCCGCTCTACAGCTCGGAAGGCAGCACGTTTAACCTCGATACCAGCCTCACGACCCGAGACCTCGTGAAAAAACTCGCGCCGCCCGTCGACCGCAGCACGCAACTCGGCCAGCGCCTGCAAACCTTGGGCTGAGCCCGCCCGCGCTAGTCCCTCGGCCGGCGCGTCGCGTACAACTGAGCGGCCGCCGAGAGCGATTGAGCCACCACCGGCCGCCGCGTCCCCAAGCTGTGCCGCAGCAAGAGCTGCTCATTCTCCCGATCCAGCCGCAAAATCTGCATCGAGCGCTCCCGTGCCAACGCCAACCGCGGGCCACCGCCAGCCGCTTTATCCGCCGACTTCAGCGCCGCCACACTCTCGTTGAGGCGTTGCAACACCCCCTCTTTGCGCGTACTCAGCTCCGCGCCGGGGAGTCGCTGCTCTTCCCGCAAGATGCGATTCTCCTCCATCACCAACG
>RGAX01000417.1 GCA_009919985.1 Opitutaceae bacterium | reverse complement strand
TCCATCCAGTCGGTGACGGTGTTGCCATCGTCCACGTCGCCGATTTTGTGAATCAGGCCGGTGTAGAAAAGAATTCGCTCGGTGGTGGTGGTCTTGCCGGCGTCGATGTGGGCGGCAATGCCGATGTTGCGCGTGCGCTCCATCGTGTATTGACGGCCCGGTGCGTTCACCGATTTGGCTGTTCCTGTCGCTGCTGCGCTCATGGTTTCTTTAAAAATTAGTTAACCCGACTAAAAACGCCCCGGCACCTTGCCGGGGCGCAAAATTCATTTTAATTCTACCAACGGAAATGGGCGAACGCCTTGTTGGCTTGGGCCATCTTATGAACCTCGTCCCGTTTCCGGATGGCGTTCCCCTGCCCCTGATAAGCCTCGAGAATTTCCGCCGCGAGCGCCGCCCCCATGGGAGTCCCCTTGCGGGCATCGGCAAAATCAACGATCCAGCGGAGCGCGAGGGCGTTCTGGCGGTCCGAGGGAATCTCCAGCGGCACCTGGTAGGTGGCGCCGCCCACCCGGCGGGCCTTGGTTTCAATGCGGGGCTTGGCGTTGTCCACCGCCCGCTGCAAAATTTCAATCGGGTTGCTCGCCGGATTTTTTTCCGAGATGCTGTCAAACGCGCCGTAGACGATGCGTTCAGCCGTGCTCTTCTTGCCGCCTTGCATAATGGTGTTCACCAGGCGCGCCACGAGCGTGCTCTTGAATTTGCCATCCTTGTTAACGGGCCTTCTGGTTGCTTGACGTCTGCGGGACATGAATTTTTAAATCGTTTGGGTTGTTGAAAAATGAACTAGGCCGCCGGAGTGGCTTTAACCTTCGGGCGCTTGACCCCGTATTTAGACCGGCTCACGCGGCGCTTCTCCACGCCGGCGGCATCCAGCGTGCCGCGCACAATGTGATAACGGACACCGGGCAAATCCTTCACGCGGCCGCCGCGGATGAGAACGATGCTGTGCTCCTGCAAATTGTGACCTTCGTCGGGGATGTAGGCGATCACCTCGTAGCCGTTGGTCAGACGGACCTTGGCCACTTTGCGCATTGCCGAGTTGGGCTTCTTGGGCGTGCGCGTCATCACTTGGATGCAGACGCCACGGCGAAAGGGGGAGTTTTCCAAGGCGGGTGACTTGGACTTGTAATTGAC
>RGAX01000416.1 GCA_009919985.1 Opitutaceae bacterium | reverse complement strand
CTGCAACGGTTTTTTACGGCGCACGACCACGCCGAGCAGGCTCTCCTCCACATTCCGCCGGGGTTTTTTCAAGTAGGCCCGCCCCGCCCCCTCATGCGCGCGCAGCTCGAGCCACTGCCGGCTGTCGTCCAAAATCATCAGCGAACACATCCGGGCATGCATGAGCCCGGCGGTTTCACGGGTGATGGCGCGCAGCGCCTCGTCCAAGCTGAGCGTGGAGTTGATGGTGCGGCTCACGCTGGCAAGCGATTCGAATAAATGAGCCTTGAGCCGCAACTGTTCATAGAGCCAGGTCTTGAGGATCACCCGGGCCGCTAGCACGGCCAGCTGCTCCAGCAACTCCTGATCCTCCGCGCTAAAAGCGTCCGCCTGGCTGGAATCCACGTTTAGCACGCCGCGCGTCTGACCGTCCACCTCCAGCGGCACGGCCAGCTCCGAGCGCACGCCGGGCCGGGCCGCCACATAGCGGGGGTCCTGCGTGACATCGCCCACGCGCACGGGTTTGCCATGGCGCGCGACCCAGCCGGTGACGCCCTCGTCGAGGCGCAGTTTCATTTTTGCAGCCGGGCCGGGCAGGTTCTGCGACGCTGAAATCTCTAGCAATCCCGAGGTGGGGTTGAGCAAGGACACCGAGCCGGAGGAAGCGTTCATGAGGCGGACAGCCTCGCGGACAATCAACTGCAGGGCTTCCTGGGATTCGACGGGAGCATGGATGAGATTGCTCACGTCGTGGAGCGACTGGAGGCGCTTGTGACGCGCCAGGAGTGTGGGCAGAGACTCGCTCATGATGGATAAAAAATTAAAATCATCGCCGGAGGAAGTTGTAGCTCAAATTCCAAAATCCAAAACTAAAAACTCTCAACGGACGCGGGCCATCAGCACCAGGCCCGTCGCGCCAAAAACCAAGTTGGGCAGCCAGGCCGCCAGCCACGGGGTCAGGTGGCCGCCGGAGCCAAAGGCGATGCTGATCTGCTGGAGCACAAAATACGCGAAGCAAATGAAGAGGCTGCCCGCCACGCCGAGGAAAAGATTCCGCCGTCCCGACGCCGCGCCAAACGGAATGGCAATCAGCACCACAATCAGGCAGGTCCACGGCGTGGCGAGCCTCCCGTAATATTTCGTGAACAGCCAGCTGGCAT
>RGAX01000415.1 GCA_009919985.1 Opitutaceae bacterium | reverse complement strand
TACGACTGAATAATTGCGAGGTGTCCTTGCCGTTGAAAATGATGATCGCATCAGCCGGCGCATCGCCAAGTTTGGCCCCGGGAGCCACGACCGGAGGTGCCGGGCGATCGATATCGTGCACTTTCCATTTTGAACCCGGGATGAGCGGCGTGTCGGAGTAGCCGACGGGAGAGGGCTTGTTGTCGTCGGCGGCGAAGACAACGGCACTGACGAGCAGAGCCGCGAGGGAGAGCAGTTTAGTTTTCATGGGGGATAAAAGGGAGGTGCGAACGGGTGGGCTTTGCGGTCCGGCCACCGTGATCAATCGGCGGTTATTTTTTACCTTTCTTCGCGCCCGAGGCGTCCGGAGATTTTTTAAATTTATGCAACGGCTTCTGCTTTTGTTTGAAGCGTTGGCTGGCCTTGAGGTCTTTGATCGTCGGTAGATATTTGGCGCCCATGCCAGCTAAGCCGTCAATATCCGGCGATCCGAGCAATCAGAATCGCGCCGCGATCACGAGTGCGTGCTCGGCGCTTAACAACGCCTTCTTTTTTTAACCGTCTAGCCGCCGCCCCGTTTCGCGCTCGAAAAACCATTTCATGGCCAAAAAAAACCTCCCCCTGTTCGCCAGCATGCTCGTGTGCTGTTTCGTCTCGCCCGTGAGTTCAGTCCAGTCCGCCGAAGCGGCCGCGGGCACCGCTCCCCTGCCCGCTTTACCGGCTCCACTCGGGGTGCCGACCCCAGGCCCTGTGACCGACGCGCCCTACGCGCCGCAACCGATTTTACCCGGTGGCGTGGTCATCCCGTTATTCCCCCCCGGTTCGCCCTACCTCAAGACGGAGCGCGTCCGTGAGGCCGAGATCTACACTATGGGCGCACCCGGGCAGATCGCTAGCATCGTCAATATCCACAATCCCTCGATCGAGTTTCACCCCGGCAATCGCTCGCTGAATACAGGCACGGTCGTGATCTTGGCGGCGGGCGGCGGCCACAATACCTTAAACGTTGGTGGCGAAGGTGCCGACTTCGTCCCGTTTTTCTCCAACCACGGCGTCAGCACCGTGATCCTGCGGAACCGCCTGCGCCGCGACGGCTACAATCCGAAGACGGATGCCGTGTTTGACGCCTTGCAGGCGATCAAGCTCGTGCGCGCGTATGC
>RGAX01000414.1 GCA_009919985.1 Opitutaceae bacterium | reverse complement strand
AGACCTCGCTGTGCGTTTGGGTTTTCAATTCCCTCGGCGAAGCGGTCATTGGATACCGCCCCTCAGATCCTGCAAAAGCCGAGCGCAACCGCGAAGTCGCCACCGAACCTCCGGCACCCGAGGACATCACTTCGGCGGATGAATTGTATCTCACCGGCGAGCATCTCGAGCTCTACCGGCACCCCACGAGCTATCCCGAAATCTACTGGGAAGCCGGTCTGCAGCGCGATCCTAAGGACGCGCGTTGCAACATCGCCCTCGGCCGCCAAAAGCTTTCGCGCGGCCAATTCGACGAGGCGGCACGTCATTTCGAGGCGGCGATCTCCCGCCTCACCTTCCGGCATCCCAATCCTGAAACGGGAGAGGCCCATTATTTCCTCGGGCTCGTCCGGCGCTTCCAAGACCACGATTCGGCCGCCTACCCGCTCTTCGCCAAAGCCACATGGAACTTAGCCTGGCGGGCTGCGGCCAACTTTGAGCTCGCTTGCCTCGATCTCATAAACGGGGATGCCACAACGGCCCTTCGCCACGTTGAGGAATCCCTCGAAACCAACGCCACGAACAACAAGGCGCAGGTGTTGAAATCGATTTGCCTCCGTAAGCTTGGACGTGCGCCGGAAGCCATCAAAACGCTCGAAGCCCTTCTCGCTGTGGATCGCCTGGATCACTGGGCGCTGGCCGAGTTGGCGCACCAACAAAAAGCCGCGGCCCGACTCTCGCCGCTTAGCCGCAACGATGCGCAGACCGCGCTGGATGTCGCCTTCGACTACGCGGACTGTGGTTGCCTCGCCGAGGCTGCTGCCATTTTTGAAAACCACCACGCCAACGAAGTGAAAGCGGTCGCCGTGCCGAACCCTCTCGAGCGCTCGGCTTCGACCCGCTATGCGCTTGCGTGGCTTCAATCGCTTCTGGGGGAAAACGAAAAATCCAAAGAATCCATCCGCGCCGCCCGTGCATTGCCACCCGATTACTTCTGTCCCTCGCGTCTCCACGAAGTCGCCACTCTGCAGTGGGCGCTCGCCCAGGCCGGACCGGATCGCAACGCCGCCTACGGCCTCGGAAATTTCCTCTACGACAAGAAGCGCCACCTCGATGCCATCGCCGCATGGGAGAAAGCCCGCACAGCCGACGGGGCTTTTC
>RGAX01000413.1 GCA_009919985.1 Opitutaceae bacterium | reverse complement strand
TCCAAGGTGCGGTAACTCAAAATATATAAAAGCGGGGCAAACGTTTCCTGCTGCACCACCGCCCATTCATTTTTCGCCTCAGCAATACAAGGCATCACATACAAGCCACCAGGGTACGCTTTCCCCTTTAAGCGCTGGCCGCCAAATAATATCTTACCGCCGCGCTTTTTGATTTCCGCCACCGCCTTCAGCATGGTCTGCACCGCTCGCGCATCGATCAGCGGGCCAACTAAATTATCCGCTCCCAGTGGATTGCCGATCGCCAATTGTTGATAGGCGGTGATCAGCGCAGCCACAAAATCAGCCTTGATCGACTCATGGATAATCAACCGCCGCGTACTCGTGCAGCGCTGACCAGCCGTGCCCACCGCCCCAAAAAGAATCCCGCGCAGCGCCAGTTTGCGATCGGCCGAAGGGGCGACAATAATGGCATTGTTCCCCCCGAGCTCGAGGAGCGCGCGACCAAAACGCTGGGCGAGGACCGTACCCACGCGCCGCCCCATCGCCGTTGAGCCCGTCGCCGAAACCAGGGGCAGACGGCGATCGTGCGTCAGGAGTTCTCCGATGGATGGACCAGCCCCGATTACGAGTGAAAATATCGCGGGATCGACGCCATTGGCTCGGCAAACCTTTTCCGCAATTTTAATGCAGGCAATCGCCGTCAGCGGAGTTTTCTCCGACGGCTTCCACAGCGTGGCGTCACCACACGTGACCGCGAGCGCACTATTCCAAGCCCATACCGCGACCGGAAAATTAAAGGCCGAAATAATCCCCACCACGCCGAGCGGTTGCCACTGCTCCATCATGCGATGATCGGCACGCTCGGAGGCGATCGTCAGACCGTACAATTGGCGGGATAACCCCGTCGCAAAATCGCAAATATCGATCATCTCCTGCACCTCGCCCTCACCTTCAGCTAAAATCTTGCCGGTCTCCAAGGTGACGAGTTGCCCGAGCTCAGTCTTCCGCTGGCGCAGCGCGTTCCCGAGTTGGCGGACAATCTCACCGCGCTTCGGCGCCGGCACATTACGCCATTCCAGAAAAGCCTGCTGCGCCGCGGCCGCGGTCCGCTCATAATCAGCGGGTGTCGCCGACCGAACTCGGCCCAGCCGGGAGCCATCGATGGGCGAGCGCTGATCGA
>RGAX01000412.1 GCA_009919985.1 Opitutaceae bacterium | reverse complement strand
TCATCGTCCACCGCCCAACGATCAGTGGAAAGCCGCGTTACTATTTTCTGCGGACTGACGAGAATTTCCGAGGGCATCACGCGTGCTTCGGTCATGAGGGCCCAAAGTTTTTCTGCGGCGAGCCAGCCGATTTGCTGCGTGTTAAGTTGAATACTGGAAAGCGCCACGTGCGCGAATTCGATGCGGGCTAAATCATTACCGACGCCGAGAATGGCTACGTCCTCGGGTACGCGGAGCCCGCCACGGGCGCAGGCCTCGTCCAGTTCGAGCGCAACCCGATCGGTGAAGCCGAGAATTCCCACGGGCCGTGGCAGGGTTTTTAGCCAAGCGCCGAGGCGGGCACGCGTCGCATCGGGGTACGGCGAGTTTTGATCACCTTGGGGTAAAATGTGTCGTGGGATGGCGGTGACCACTCCGCGGCTGCGCGCCTCCGCGCGGAAGCCACGGTAGCGCAAAATCGAGCCGAGGTGAGTATTATTGCCGCAATAGGCAAAGTGCCGATAGCCGCGGCCGTGCAAGTGACCTAAGGCCAACTGCCCCACTCGGAGGTCATCGGTATTGATGAGCGACAGGCTGGGGGTAGCGATTTGCCCAGAAACATTTACCACGGGGCAACTGAGCTCTGCTAGTTCACGTTCATGACGCCGAGTAGCTACTCGGGCGATGATGCCAGCCAACCGCAGGCGGCGCAGCGCCGCGCGATCGTATGAGAGGGGATCGGTAAATTTTAAAACGGTGACATCCGCGCGTTGGTGAAAAAATTTCGCGATCCCGCGTAAAATGCCCCGACCATGCTCCGTCGCGAGCGAGAGATAGACAGCGATGCGGCGGGGCGGGGTCATGGTGGGCCCAGTCACTTAAAGTGCCTATTCGTAAAATATAAACTCTTTTTCGCAATATCATATATACGGCCGACGGTGTTCCCGTTATGCTAGGGCTTATCCCTTGAATTCTTAATTACCTATGAGCACTTACCTGAACGAACTATTTGGTCTCACCGGCAAGGTCGCCGTCGTCATCGGCGGTACCGGTGAACTGTGTGGCGCGATGGCGGCCGGCCTGGCTGGGGCGGGCGCCGAAGTGGTGATTGTGGGCCGTAATGCAGAAAAAGCGGCGGCGCGAATCGCGCAGATCAGTGCCG
>RGAX01000411.1 GCA_009919985.1 Opitutaceae bacterium | reverse complement strand
AACTTTTCGCTCTACTGGAAGAGCAAGTTTACTAACCCGTTATGTGCGCCCGCGCGCGCCCTCCCGTGGTTCGTAGCGTCCAGACTCCGGACGCTCTCGCTGCGTTGCGTTCGTGGCTCGACACTTTCGAGCCCAAGACACGCAAACTCGGTGAATCCACTTTCACGACCAAGCAGATCCAAAAAATCGGCACCCAGGCCGATCATTACGTCGAGGCCGTCGTCGCCGAAGAAGCGGAAAAATTTCCCGTTACGCTCTTTCTCACGCGCGGCCTGTGGACCGCCAAGTGCGCCTGCGAACTGCGCAAAGACTGTCGTCACATTTACGGGGCGGGTCTGGCTTGGCTCGCTGAAGCCAATGCTAGTTCACCTGCCAGTACTGATGCCGCCAGCACGGCGGCCGCTAAACTTCCCTCCGTCGCTAAATCTGCCGCACCCACCGCCCCACTCAACCGGCACACCTTTCGCGTGCAATGGTCGCCCATTCTCGCCGAGAAACTCGGCCGCGCCCTCACCGAAGGCGAAGGCCGCCAAGTCGGCAACCTCGCCGCCCTCTTTGCCGATTTTGCGCGTGGCTCCGGTAAACTCCACGCCAGCCAACTGCGCACCCACGGTTTCGACTACGTCCCAACAGCCGGCCACGAGTTGCACACGCCGATTTTCGAAGATTGGTGGAATCCTGAAGCCCCACCGCGCGACCCGTGGGCGCTCTGGCAATATATCGCCTACCATTACGAACAGACGGGCCGCGACATTCCAGAATTTCTGCGCCCGCTAACTGACACCACGGCCGTCCACGCCGCCGTCGACGATCAACTCGTCCAGCAAGAACTCGCCGTCTGGCGCACCGCTTTTGCCGCCCCTGAAACCACCGGCACCAGCCACGCTGATAATCCCGCGACTGATATCGTAGGCCTGCGTGCGCGCATTAACCCGCTGGGTAAATTCCTGATCGAGATCCGCCCCGCGGCCGACAAACCCTGGCGCCCGCCCACCCAACGCTGGTTCACCGCGCTCGCCGCTTCACGTCCCGCCGATTTCTCTGATCGTCCGCCCGGCGAAGCCGCGCTGGCTTCGCCGGGCATCGCCGCGTTCATCCCCGTGCAGGACCTGCTCGGCCTGGGAGCGGAGGCGCGTTTCAATACGCCGGGCAACCCGCAGGGCAACTGG